>NZ_JADKSB010000025.1:0-41781 GCF_015350935.1 Curtobacterium sp. VKM Ac-2887
ACGACGCGGTACCACCCACACGAACCATCCCCGGATCTCGAACCGACTAATCAGTCCAAGAACCGGGGACCAGTCCACAGCTGGCACCGGGCCTCCCGTCCGTCAGGTGGTCGCGTCTAGGACTTCGACGCCTCGACGAAGTTGCGGCGCGGGTCCGTCTCCTTGATGAGCGAGGTCGCGTCGCGGCCCGAGACGGCACCGGTGACCCAGCCGATGACGATGCGCGCCTTGCGGTTCAGCGTCGGCATCGCGTACACGTGGTACGCGCGGTGGGCGAGCCAGGCGAGCAGGTTCGTCATCTTGATGCCCTTGATGTTCGCGGCACCCTTCGCGACACCGTACGAGGCGACCGTGCCGATCGAGGGGTGGCGGTACTCCTCGAGGGGCTTGCCGGTGATCGTCGCGACGACGTTGTCCGCCGCGACGACGGCCTGACGGACGGCGTTCTGCGCGTTCGGCGGGTAGAACGCCGGCTGCTTGTCGGCGGTCAGGTCGGGCACCTGTGCGACGTCGCCGAGACCCCAGACACCCGGGACGACTTCGTGCGTGTCCTCGGCCTCGACCTGGAGCTTCGCGTTGGCGGCGAGGTGCCCCTTCGGTCCGCGGGGCAGGTCGGAGGCGTCGAGCAGCGGGTTCGGCTTCACGCCAGCGGTCCAGACGAGCAGCCCGGTCGGGATCTCGTCGCCGTCGGAGAGCTTGACGATGCCGCCCTCGGCGCTCGGCATGGTGGTCTTCAGGCGCACGTCGATGCCGCGGGCGCGGAGCGACTCGAGCGTCCACTTGGACAGCTCCGGGCCGACCTCGGGCGCGACACGGTCGAGCGCGTCGATGAGGATCCAGCGGGGCTGCTCGCCCGCGAGCGACGGGTAGGTCTTGATGGCGGCCTGCGAGACGTCGAACAGCTCGCCGATCGCCTCGACGCCGGTGTAGCCACCGCCGACGAAGACGCTGGTCAGCAGACGACGACGCTCGTCCTCGTCACGGGTGGCAGCGGCCTTGGCGATGTTGTCGAGGAGCTTGGCGCGCACGTAGGCGGCCTCTTCCACACTCTTGAAGCCGACGCCGTACTCCTCGAGCCCGGGGGTCGGGAAGGTGCGGGTGACCGAGCCGAGCGCGACGACGAGCTGGTCGTAGCCGAGCGTGCGGTCGTCGCCACCGGCGGTCGCGATCGAGACGGTCTTGTCCTTCGACGAGATGCCGGTGACCTTGCCCTGGATGACGCGCGTCTTGCGGAGCGCACGGCGCAGCTCGACGGTCACGTCCTTCGGGGCGATGTGGCCGCCGGCGACCTCGGGCAGGAACGGCAGGTACGTGTAGTAGGTGTTCTGGTCCACGAGCGTGATGCGCATGGGCACGGTCGCGGCGTGCTTCTGCAGCTGCTTGACGGTGCTGTAGCCAGCGGAGCCGCCGCCGAGGACGAGGACGTGAGGGATCGAGTCTGCCATTCCTCCGGTCTACCGGATACGGGCCGTCAACGTCATGAACGCCGCACTTCCTGAGCGAATCAGCGCTCTCGGAGTCGCCACCAGGCCGTCTCGGCGAGGTCGAGACCCATGTAGACCCCGTGCGCGGTGCGTCGGGACTCGGTCAGCGAGAACCGTCGCAACCGGTACCCACCGCCGAACCGGTCGATGATCGCCTCTGGGGAGGACTCCGCGTCGCGCTTGACGTACCAGGTGCGGTCGTCGACGGACTCGATCACGGGCAGACCGCCCGGACCGGACCCGTCACCGGCGCCCGCCGATGCGGGAGCGCAGGACGTCGATGCGCTTCTGGATCTGCTCGATGCTCGCCTGTGCCACGGCCGGCCCACCGCTGATGCGCCGGAGTTCGGCGTGGATGGAGCCGTGCGGCTCGTTGGAGTGCCGGGACCAGATCGACACGAGTCGCGCGAGCTCGGTCCGCTGCTCCTTGATGGTCATGTACATCGGGCGGTTCTCGGGCTCGGCGGCCTTCGGCTGGCCGTCCTTGACCGCCCGGCCCTTGGAGCGCTTCGCCTGGGTCGCCTGGCGCGCCCGGAGCAGGTCGCGCACCTGGTCGGGTTCGAGGAGCCCCGGGATGCCGATGAAGTCGAGTTCCTCGAGCGACCCGACCTCGCCGCCGGTGCCGAACTCGCCGCCGTCGTAGAGGACGCGGTCGAACGACGCCTGCGAGTCGAGCGCCTCGAACGGCTGGACCTCGAGCAGGCTCTCGGACGCGCGGTCTTCCTTGTTGGCCTCGGCCACCATCGCGTCTTCGGGGTTGTACATGCCGTCGTCGGCGTCCTTCGGACGGTCGAGGGCGTGGTCGCGTTCGAGCTCGAGCGTCGCCGCCAGTGCCATCAGTCCGGGCACGCTCGGCAGGAACACCGAGGCGGTCTCGCCACGGCGCCGAGCACGCACGAAGCGGCCGATCACCTGGGCGAAGAACAGCGGGGTGCTCGCGCTCGTGGCGTACACGCCGACGCAGAGCCGTGGGACGTCGACGCCCTCGGACACCATGCGCACGGCGACCATCCACCGCGAGGTGTCGTCGGCGAACGCGCTGATCCGGCTGGACCCGGCGGCTTCGTCGGACAGGACGACCGTCGGCCGCTCCCCCGTGATCTGCTGCAGGATCCGGGCGTAGGCGCGGGCCGTGGTGGTGTCCGTCGCGATGACCAGACCGCCGGCGTCGGGCACGCCACGGCGCACCTCGGTCAGGCGCTTGTCGGCGGCGGACAGCACGGCCGGCATCCACTCACCCTCGGGCGACAGCGCGGTGCGCCAGGCCTGCGCGGTGATGTCCTTCGTGACCTGTTCGCCCAGGGAAGCCGACATCTCGTCGCCCATCCGGGTCTTCCAGCGCATCTGGCCGGCGTAGGCCATGAACAGCACCGGCCGGACGACGCCGTCCTTGAGCGCCCGGCCGTAGCCGTAGTTGTAGTCGGAGATCGAAGTGCGGATGCCCTGCTCGTCGGGGGCGTACTGGACGAACGGGATCGGCGCGGTGTCGGACCGGAACGGCGTGCCGGACAGCGAGAGCCGTCGGGTGGCACCGGAGAAGGCTTCCCTGATGCCGTCGCCCCAGGTGAGTGCGTCGCCGCCGTGGTGGACCTCGTCGAGGACGACCAGGGTGCGCCCGCCCTCGGTGATCTTCTTGTGCACCTCGGGGTTCATGCCGACCTGGGCGTACGTGATCGCGACGCCCTGGTAGTGCCGGCCGAACATGCCGTCGCCGTTCTTGAACATCGGGTCGATGCGGATGCCCACGCGGTCGGCGGAGTCCGCCCACTGCCGCTTCAGGTGCTCGGTGGGGGCGACGACCACGATGCGGTCGACGGCCCCGCGCGCCAGCAGCTCGGTGGCCAGTCGGAGCGCGAACGTCGTCTTGCCGGCGCCGGGTGTCGCGGCCGTCAGGAAGTCACGCGGCTCGGACTCGAAGTACTTCGTGAGGGCTTCGACCTGCCACGCCCGGAGCTTCGACGCGGTGCCCCACGCGGCTCGGTCCGGGAACGCCGGCGACAGGTGCTGGACGGCCGAGTTGCCGGCTGCCTCGGCCAGTGCGGCTGCGTCGGCTTCGTCCCGTGCGACGGCGTCGGCGTGCGCCGATGACTGCGCGGACACCGACGACGAAGACGTCGACGACGTGTGATCGTCCCCCGACTCGGCCCACAGCGTGGCGGGCTGCTGCTGTTCGTACTCCGCTGCGCTCACTGGACCTGATTCTACCGCCACCATCAGTCCTGCCTGGCGTGCGGGACGTGGCCGTCGGGAGTCCGGCGGACCAGGGATGCCGGTCGCAGCACGCCTGCGCCGAAGCGCGCGGCGACCGCGTCGACCGTGGTCTCGGTCTCGCGCCACGGCGCGTCGTCGTCCCAGAGCGCGTTGCTCGCGGCGGCCGGCACGAGGTTCTCACCGCGGACCCCGATGAGCCGGATCCGGTTGCCCGGTCGGTGCAGCACGTCGTACAGCTCGACGGCTTCGCGGTGCAGCCGCTTGGCGACGTCGGTGGGCTCGGCGAGGGTGCGCGACCGGGTGAGCGTGGTGAAGTCGGTGTAGCGGACCTTGAGCGCGACGGTGCGGGCCTGCACGTCGGCGTGGCGCAGGCGGACGGCGACCTTGTCGGCGAGGCGCAGGAGCTCGCGCGCAACGTCGTCCCGCTCGGTCAGGTCGTGACCGAAGGTGACCTCGTGCCCGATGGACTTCTCGCCCACGCCGGTGTCGACGACGCGTGGGTCGCGCCCCCAGGACAGGTCGTGCAGGCGCTGGCCACCGGCCGGCCCGAGCGCGGACACGAGTGACCCGAGGGGCGTGTTCGCCAGGTCGCCGACGGTGCGGATGCCGCGGCGCTCGAGGGTCTCCTGCGTCTTGCCGCCGACGCCCCACAGCGCCGAGACCGGCTGCGGGTGCAGGAACGCGATGGTGTCGGCCGCGGGCACGACGAGCAGCCCGTCCGGCTTGGACCGGCTCGATGCGAGCTTCGCCACGAACTTGGTCGACGCGGCACCGACCGAGCAGTGCAGGCCCGTCTCGGCGTGGACCGTGCGCCGGATGGCCCGGCCGATCTCCCACGGCGTGCCGTACAGCCGGAGCGCGCCGGCGACGTCGAGGAACGCTTCGTCGATGCCGAGCCGTTCGACCCGCGGCGTGAACCGGTCGAAGACCGCCATCACCGCGGCGGACTGGTCGCGGTACTTCTCGAAGTGCGGCTCGACGATGATCGCGTTCGGGCAGCGGCGCTTCGCGATGGCCATCGGCATGGCGGAGTTCACGCCGTACCGACGGGCTTCGTAGGTGGCAGCGGTGACCACGGAGCGGTCGGAGTCGTGGCCGACGATGACCGGCAGACCCACCAGGTCGGGTCGGTCGAGCAGTTCGACGGACGCGAAGAAGGCGTCCATGTCGACGTGCAGCACGGTCGCCGAGACGTCGTCCACCGGTGCGTCGGAGACGAGCCGGTTGCTTCCGTCCTGCTTGCTCACACCGAGATGATGCCAGGGACCACCGACATCGCCAGGCTCAGCGTGCGCCGGTGGCCGCCGAACGCGTGGCGGTCTCGCCGAGCACGGTCGCCCGGTGCCGGTCGGCCAGCAGCGCGAGCGCCTCGTCGATGCGGCCCAGCGCGTGCGCGGCGACCTCGACGGTCTGCTGGTCCGGACCACCCGCCGCCGCGCCCACCGCCGTGTCGAGTTGGTCGCCGACCCGCGCCCAGACCGGCGCCGGCGCGGCGGACCGGGGCCCGGCCACGATGCCGTCGGCCAGGTCCGCGATCGACGCGGCGAGGCGGTGGGCGGCACCGACCAGGGCGGCGGGCGGGTCCTGCGGGGGCGAGCCGAGCCTCCCGGCCGCCTCGCGCGCGAACGTCGCCGCCGCCTGCAGGGACGTTCGAGTCCTGGCGTCCGCGCGGGCGGGTCCGCCCGTCGGGAACCGCACCATCGGGCGCAGGACGGCGTCCAGTTGGTAGGTGGCCGCGTCGACGGCGCGCGATCGTGCGCGCAGGTCGGGTGCGGCGGCGTCGGTGGCCGTGTCGGCGGACCGGGAGGCCCGGCTCGCGCCCGCATCGTCGGTCGCGTCCGCCTCGGCGTCCGCATCGACCCCGACCAGCGCGAGCACGAACGCCCGGACCGCGGTCAGCTGCCGTCGCACGGCCCGTCGGATGACGGACCGGGTGGCGATCGGGAGGACGACGGCGCTCACGAGCACGGCGACCGCGGCGCCGAGCAGGTTCTCGGCGAGGCGGATCGGGATGAGTGAGTCGGTGAAGCTGCCGGAGAACGCGTACACCTGGCACAGGACGACGACCAGGCACGCGACCCAGACCGAGTAGACGCCGCCGAAACCGTACGTGCCGACCGCGAGCAGGACGCAGACGAGCACGAGCGTGAACCAGGGGTGCGCCGTGCCGACGACGTGCACGAGGACGATGCCGACGGCGCCGCCGACGACCGTGCCGACGGCGCGGTGCAGGCCCTTGCGGACCCGCTCGTGCGTGGTGTTCGTGCCGGCGAGGACGATCATCACGCCGATCACGCCCCAGTAGAACCGCGGGCCGTCGAGCAGCAGCGCGAGGGGCTCGACGATCGCGACGGCGATCGCGGCGTGCACCGCGGTGCGCAGCGAGACGGAGAGTCGCCAGCGGCGCCAGGGGCCGTCGGCGACGGTGTCGGCGAGCACCGGCACGGCTCCGGCAGGGCGGCCGCCGGCGAGGACGACGGGCGTGACGAAGGGCGCTGCCAACGCGACGCCGTCGCCGCGGTGCGGCAGTTCGTCGCGGAGCTCGCGCCACCGCAGCCCGGCGCCCTGCAGGTCGGTGAACTCGGCGGCCATCCGACGGACGACGGCCGTCGTGCGCGAGCCGGGGTCGCCGTCGGACGCCGTGATGCCGTAGCGGGCGAGCAGTGTCTGCGCGGCGTCCTCGCCGTGCCCGCCGCCGTGGCGCAGGACGATCGTGACGGCACGGAGCGCGGCGTGCCGGACGTCCGACGGCGCGCCGTGCTCGACGAGGGCACCGGCACCGCGCCCGAGCTCGTCGACGGCGAAGTGCGTGTCGAACACGAGCCGGTGGAGTTCCTCCGCCGTGGTGTCGGCGTCCACCCCGCTCGCGGCGAGCATCCCGTCGACCGTCAACGCGATCTCGTGGTACCGGTCGCGGCTGCGACGGAGGCGGCGCAGGGTGCGGCGTCGTGCGGACGGGTCGTCCGCCGCGGCGAGGACGGCGGCAGCGGCCTCGAGCACGGCCGAGCCACGGGCGACGAAGCCACGGCGGGTGCGCAACAGGGTACGGTGCGCGTCCGGTCGGAGCACCAAGCGGACCAGGACCGTCGCGGCGAGCGAGGCGGCCACGACGAGGCCGAGCGGCACGACGCTCGTCTCGGGCAGCGGGAGGAGCAGCCCGCACAGGTACCCGGCGAACCCGACGATCGCGGCGTCGGCGGCCCACGCACCCCACGCGGCCGCGGCGAACTGCAGGAACAGCAGCACGACGATGAGCACGAGCTCGAGGAGCCGGAACGGCTGCAGGGCGATGCTGCCGGCCAGGGCGACGACGAACGGCACGAGGACGGCTCCCGTGCGGGCAGCCGTCCGGCCGGTGCTCGGGTCGACGATGACCAGGCACGTGATGAACGCGGGCATCGCGCCGATCATCACGCCCAGGATCGCGGGCAGGCCGAACGCGGTCGCGACGGCGTACCCCACTGCCATGCCGGCGGGCACCGCGACCAGGGTGCGGAGGGCACCGTCGGTCTTCACGAGCCCGGGGTCGAGCGCGAGGACCACGTCGGCGAGCCGCCGGGAGCGTGTCCGTCGACGGGGAGGGGTCCGGTTCGTGGTGTCGGTCCTCGGCACGAGTCGGCCGCCTCCTCTGCGCTCGGGAGGCCAATCGTACCGGATGCTAACTATCCGGTCGTGCGGTCGGCAGCCCGACGGTGCGGCCTTCGGCGCTCGGTGCGAGGTTGATCGCTCCGTGCGGCGCTACAGGGCTGCACGAGGCGGGCAACCTCGCACGGGCTCACAAGTCCCGCACCGTGCGACCGTCGCCCTGGCCCCGGAGCACCGTGCTACCGTCGCCGATCCGTGCCGGGTTGATCGCTCCGTGCGGCGCTACAGGGCTGCACGAGGCGGGCAACCTCGCACGGACTCACGCGCTCTGCACCGTGCGACCGTCGCACCGCACCGCACCGGCCGGGCGCGCGACCGCACCGGGCCGGGCGCGCGACCGCTCCAGGCCGCACGCGACCGCGTCAGGCGGGCGGGCCGAGCACCGACGCCGCGAGCGTCCGCGCCGCCGAGTCCCGCGACGACGGGTGGTACTGGCCGGCCCGGACGTCGCGCGCCAGGCGGGCGAGTTCGCTCGAGGACCGGAACGCCGAGCCCCCGACGATACGCATCGCCTCGTCCACAACGTGCTGCGCGGTGTCCACCGCCCGCGCCTTCGTGCCGACGAGCAGCGGGAACCACCGGGCACCGAGGTCGTCCTGTTCGTCCACCGATCGGGCGAGCGCGTCGACCTGCAGGGTGATCGCGTCGACGGTACCGCGCAGGTCCGCGATCGCACGCCGGACGTCCGGGTCCTGCGACCGGAGCGAGCCGTCAGCCGCGATGCGACGTCCGACGGCGGACACCGCCAGCGTGATCGCACGTTCGGCGATCCCGACGTACACCGAGGCGATGAGCAGCTCGAACGCCGCGAAGACCCCGAACACGAGCGGGTCCTGGTTCGGCCCGACCGGCAGCGACCGGACGATGCGGTCGGCGGGGACGTGCACGCCGTGCAGCTTCGTCGTGCGGCTCTGCGTGGCCCGCATGCCGAGGGTGTCCCAGTCGTCCAGGTGCTCGACGTCGCCGTCGGACCGGAGCACGAAGCCGTGCACCAGCCGCGGTTCCGGGCCGGAGGTGTCCTTGCCGAACACGCTCAGGACGTCCCATGCCGGTGCGAGCGAGGTGAAGACCTTGGTGCCGGTGAAGCGGTAGCCGCCGTCGCCGTCCGGCTCCGCCGTCGTCGACGAGTCGAACAGGACGGCGTCGTTGCCGGGTTCGCTCACCCCGAACGCCAGCAGGTGGTCGTCCGACGCGTGGTCGGTGACGGCCTGGAGGAACGACGCACCTCGTGCAGTCACGGCGCGCGCCGCCTGCACCCACACCTGGTGCATCCCGAGGCCGAGTGCCGTCGCCGGCGCGGCCTGGGCGAGGGTCCGCTGGACACCGACCGTGGCGCGGAGGCCGAGACCGGAGCCACCCTGCGCCACCGGCACCCCGATGCGCAGGTAGCCCGCGGCGCGGAGTTCCTCGAGGTCCTCGGCGCAGAACGCGTTCGCGGCGTCGTACCCGGGGGCGCGTTCGGCGATGCGGTCGAGCAGGCCGTCCGGCACGGTCCAGGTGGCTGCGTCCGTGCCGGCGTCCGCGCCGGCGGCTGCGCCCGTGTTGGCCTTCGTCATGGCACGAGACTATGGTCCGGAGCGTGTCAGATCGTCATCCGTGGTCCAGGTACGTCGCGATCGGTGACTCGTTCACCGAGGGGATCGGCGACCCCGACCCCACCGTCCCCGGGGGCAACCGGGGCTGGGCGGACCGGGTCGCCGAGGTGCTCGCCCACGGGTCCGACGACTTCGCGTACGCCAACCTGGCGATCCGCGGGCGGCTGCTGCAGCAGATCATCGACGAGCAGGTGGAACCGGCGCTCGCGCTCCGTCCGGACCTGGTCACGGTGTCCGCCGGGGGCAACGACATCATCCGGCCGGGCTCCGATCCGGACGAACTCGCCGAGCGGGTGGACGCCATGGTGTCCAGGCTGCGGAGCGACGGCGCCACCGTGGTGCTGTTCACCGGGCCCGACGTCGGCATGACGCCGGTGCTCGGCATGGTGCGCGGCAAGACGGCGATCTACAACGAGAACCTGCACGCGATCGCCCTGAAGCACGGCGCACTGGTGGCGGACATGTGGGCGCTCCGGGTGCTCCGCGACCCGCGCATGTGGGCACCGGACCGGCTGCACCACTCCCCCACGGGGCACGCCACGATCGCCGCCGCGGTGCTCGACGCCCTCGGCGTGCCGCACGGTCTGGAACCGTTCAACCCCGAACCGCTCGAGGCGCGGCCGTGGCGCGAGGCCCGCGCCGAGGACCTCGGCTGGGCGAAGGAGTACCTGGTGCCGTGGGTCGTCCGCCGCATCAAGCACACCTCGTCGGGCGACGGTGTCTCCGCCAAGCGCCCCGAGCTGCAGGACGTCGTCGAGCACAAGTCCGACACCCCGTAGCGGAACGAGGGCCATCCGAGTCCGGACACCTCCCCGACCGCGCCCCACCACGGTCATCGCGCCCCGACTCCCCAGGGCGCGATGACGGCACGGGGGCGCGAACCGGGTCGTGCACCCTGTGGTCGGCGCAGGTCAGTCGGCGGGCCGGTGCAGCGTCAGCGCGCCGTCGTGCAGCGGTTCGGTCTCCCACGTCGTGCCGACCGTGCCGGCAGCGAGGTCGACACGGAGCCACAGCAGGTGCGGCGTCTCCACGAAACGGAGCCCGACGAGCACGGCGCCGTCCGGCTGGGTCGCGGCGCTCGCTGCGAGGGCACCCTCGACGGCCCACTCCCCCTCGCCGACCGGCACCGACGCCGACGCTCCGTCGGCCGACACGGTCAGCCGGATCCCATGGGCCCCGCGGTCGAAGCCCACGGCGTCGAGCGCCGCACCGGGCAGCACGCGGAGTGCACGACCGGCCACGTGCTCGAGGACCGCGGCGCCACTCACCGCGGGCAGCCCCAGGGAGGCGAGCCGGGCCTCCAGGGCGGTGTCCGAACCCGTGTCGGACGGACGGTCGACGGCGGGCAGCAGGTGTTGCCAGGCCGCGTCGAGGACCGCCTGCATGTCGAGGCTCTGTCCGGTGATCGCGAGGACGACGTCGTGCTCCGGCAGGACGACGCAGAACTGGCCGTAGGCGCCGTCGCCGCGGAAGCCGTGGCGGGCCATCCAGAACTGGAAGCCGTAGCCCTGCGACCAGTCCGGGTTCTCCTCGTCGAGGTTGTCGATCTGCTTGCGCGTGGCGGCCGCGACCCAGTCCTCGTCGAGGATCCGCTCGCCCTCCCAGACGCCGCGCTGCAGGTACAGCTGCCCGAGCGCGGCGACCGCCGACGTCGTGGTGTAGCAGCCGCTGAAGCCGAGCTCGCCGCCGGACTCGTCGCGGCGCCAGGCGAGGTCGTCGATGCCGAGCGGGTCGAGCAGACGGGGACGCAGGTAGTCGACCAGCGAACCGCCGCTGACCCGCCGGACGATCGCGGCGAGCGTGTACGTGCACGGCTGGTTGTAGGTGAAGAGCGAGCCGGGCTCCTCGTCCGGCGGCAGGAGCAGGAAGCCACGCACGACGTCCATGCGGTCGGCCTCACGGGCCCGGTCGATGGCGTCCTCGCGGTGCCCGCTCGCCATCGCGAGCAGGTGCCGGACCCGGATGCGACGGCTGCGTTCGTCCGTGATCTCGTCGTCGAGTTCGGGGAAGTACGACAGCGCGGTCGCGTCGAGGTCGATCAGTCCCTCGCGCACCGCGATGCCGACCGCCGCTGCGGTGAAGCTCTTGCTGAGCGAGTAGAGCAGGTGCACCCGGTCGGCTGCGTACGGCTGCCACCACCCCTCGGCGACGACCTGGCCGTGGCGGAGCAGCATCAGGCTGTGCGGCTCGACACCGGGGGTCGACTCGAGGGCGTCGACGAACGCGAGCACACCGCGGGCGTCGATGTCGAGGGCGGAGGGGGTGGTCCGGGGGAACGTCTTCGTCGTCGTCACCCGTCCGACAGTACGGACTCCGGGTGGTGCGCGTCAGCGCGCGAGCGCCGTCAGCCCTGGAACGGGTTCGTCCAGCGCCACCAGACGCCGGGGTCGTCGATCGTCCGCTCGAGCACGAGCGGCACCGACACCGGGTCGTGGTTCGTGACCGTGAAGCGGACCTTCCCGACCCGCTCGCCCTTCGTCCCGAGGGTGACCTCGTCGAGGTGCGCCTTCGCCCGGACCTTCGTCTTGCCCCAGACCAGGACCTCGGCCGCCTTCGCGGTGACGGCGTCGGCCTCGTCCTGCCAGGGGGTGGAGAACGTGCCGAAGGTCTGGCCGGCGTGGGTCAGGGGCACGACCTGGAAGTTGTCCGCGACGGACCGGAGCAGCCGTTGCACGTCGACGTCGAGCGAGTCGTGGTCGACCCCGCCGAGCATCACGCCGATGACGGTGACGTCGCGGCCGCCGCGCTCGTAGGTCGCCGCGAACAGCAGGCAGGCGCCGGCCTCGTCGAGGGTGCCGGTCTTGATGCCCTCGATGCCGTCCAGGCCGAGCAGCTTGTTCGAGTTCTCGATCTCACCGACCGTCGGGATCGTGACGTCCTTGGTGCCGACGATCTCCTTGACCACCGGGTTCGCGAGCGCGAGCTGCCCGAGGTCGACCAGGTCGGTCGCGGTCGAGGTGTTCTGCGGGTCGAGACCGGTCGGCTCGTGGATCGTGGTGTCGTCGAGGTCGTGCTCCTCGAGCCACTTCGTCGCCGCCTGCTCGTACTCGGCGATCGACCCGAACGCCCAGATGGCGAGGGCGCCGGCGTAGTTGTTCGCCGACTTCATGAGCATCACCTGGAACGCCTGGTGCTCGGTGAGCTTCAGGCCGGCGGGCATCGGCGCGACCTCACCGTTCATCGCCGCGTACTTGGCGTAGAGCGACTCCATCTTCGGCGTGAAGGTGATCGCGGGCCCGGACTCCCCCGCCGCCATCGGCTTCTCGTCGAGGACCACGAGCGCCGTGACGATCTTGGTGATGCTCGCGATGGACCGGGGCTTCGTGTCACCGCTGGTGCGCAGGCTCTCCGGGAAGTCGGTGGCCTCGACCGCGGTGGCGCCGTAGCCCGGGAAGCTCAGCGCCGGCACGCTCGACGTCGGGGCCGAGTACGTGGTGGTCGCGGCGCTCGCCGGACCGAACGGCACGACCGCGGCGGCCACGAGGTAGCCGGCGACGAGCACCAGGACCGCGACGACGGAGATCGTCGCGGGCCTCCGGACGGCGGAGCGGGGGCGACGGACGACTCGTGACACGGGAACCGAGCGTACCGGTCGGTGCCTAGACCCTGGCTGCGACCGGCTGCTCGACGGCGGGGGTCGTCGTGGGCGTGTCCGTCGTCGCGCCGGGCTGGGTCGGCCGCGCGAACGTCAGCCGCCGGGACAGGTACGCGAACACCGGACCGAGCGCGTTCATCACGACGACCGACGCCCATGCCGCCCACGCGTTGCCCGGATCGAACCCGAAGCCGCCGAAGCACGTGGCGAAGAAGGACGCGAACCCGAGGAACATGCCGGGCACGAGCCCGAACAGCCGCGTCCGACCCGTGTACATCAGCGCGCAGTTGACGACCAGGATCAGCAGCGCGAGCACGGTGTTCTGCGCGGCCTGCCCCTCGCCGAGCACCGTGCCGAACCGCTGGTCGAGCAGCACGATCACGAGGCCGAAGGCGGACCCGATCGGCATCGCCGCCCAGAGCCGGGTGGCGTTCCGGAGCGTGGGCTTCGTCCCGAGCAGGAACATCCCCGCCCAGCTGATGAAGATCGCCCAGGTGGGCAGGTGCAGCGCGTTGCCGCCGATGAACGCCGTGGTGCCGGCGAGGACCGAGGCGACGATCTCGTGCGGGATCCGTTCACGCATGGGTGAGCTCCTTCGATCGAGTGGTGGACCCGGTGGTGAGTCGGGTGGTCCTGGTGGTCTCCGCGACGACGCGGCCGCGCTTGAACACGAGGTTCCGGTCGGGGCGGTCGAGCAGGACGCCCGCGGGGTCGGTCGTCGACAGGACGACGAGGTCGGCGGCGGCTCCGGGCCGGATGCCGTGGGTGTCGGCGACCCCGACGACGCGGGCTGCGGACGACGTGGCCATCTCGAGCACACGCCCGAGGTCGGCCGGGCCGGACAGGTGTCCCACCTGCGCGAGCAGCAACCCGATGTCGAGCAGGTCCGCGTTGCCGAACGGCGTGAACGCGTTGCGGACGTTGTTCGACGAGTAGGCGCTCGTGACGCCGGCGTCCCAGAGCTCGCGCACCGGGACGACCCCTCGGCGGACGTCTCGGTCGTCCGAGCGACCGCCGAGGTGCAGGTCCGTGGCGGGCAGCGGCACCACCGCGACACCCGCTGCTGCGAGTTTCGCGAGCACGGCGCTGCGCGAGACCGGGGGCAGACTGGCGAGCGAGGTCACGTGTCCGAGGGCGACCCGGTCGCGCAGCCCGCGAGCGGCGACACGGTCGGCGATGTGCCCGGCGAGGGCGAACCGCGGGTCGGACGTGTCGTCGGCGAAGTCGGCGTGCAGGTCGGCCGGCACGTCGAACTCCTCGACGAGGTCGAGGACGGTCTCGACGTGCTCGTGGCATGCGGCCAGGGTCGCCTCGTTGTAGGTGCAGCCACCGATCACGTCGGCCCCGGCGGCGAGCGCCTGGCGGAGCAGGGCGAGCGTGCCCGGCGCCTTCGCGATCCCCTCCTGCGGGAACGCGACGATCTGCAGGTCCAGGGCGTCGCGGTACTCGTCGCGCAGGGCGAGGAGCACCTCGACGCCGGTCAGTCCGACGACGGGGTCGACGTCGGGGTGCGCCCGGACGAGTGTGGTGCCGTTGGCGATCGCCTGGTCGAGCAGGGTCCGGGCGCGGTCGCGGACGGAGTCGTGGGTGAAGCCGCGTTTGAGCTCCCCCGTCACCGCGATCGCGCCGGCGAGGGTGCCGTCGGGGTTCGGTCGTTCACGGTCGAGCAGTGCCTTGTCGACGTGCAGGTGCGCTTCGATGAGCCCCGGGATCACGACGCGACCGGCACAGTCCACGACGCCCGCCGCCTCGGTCGGCTCGACCTCCGTGCCCGCTTCGGCGACCTCTGTGCCCGCTTCGGCGACCCGGACGATCGTGCCGTCGGCGACGTGGACGTCGACCAGGCGGCCGTCGGTCAGGCGGGCCGTGCGCAGGATCAGGTCCATGGTGGGGTCTTCCTCGGATCGGATGGATCGGACGTGACCACCCTTCGCCCGCCGTGTTTCCGACTCGGACGCCACGTGTGACGAGCGTGTAAAAGTTGGTCGTACCAATGAACCAAGCGGACCAATGACCGTAGGCTCCTGTCCATGCAGAGAGGCCGCACCCTGAGCGCCGCGACCGCCGCGCACCTGGCCCGCCTGGTGCTCGAGGACCTGGCACCCGGCGACAAGCTCCCGCCGGAACGGACCCTGGCCGAGGACCTCGCCGTGTCCCGCACCACGGTGCGTGAGGCCATGCAGGAGCTCGAGCGCCGCAGACTCGTCTCCCGGACACCCGGCCGTGGCACCGTCGTGCTGCCGCGCTCCGAGGAGGCGACCGCCCTGCTCGAACAGCAGACGGGCGCAGCGCACGGCGACGACCTGGCACGGCGGGCCGAGCACGTCGCCGAGTTCCGCACGGTGGTCGAACCCCGGGTCGCCGGTCTCGCCGCCGTCCGTGCCGGCGAAGCGGACCTGCTCGCCCTCGAACGCATCCTCGCCGCCACGCACGCGGGACTCAGTCCCGAGGAGTCGCTGGCACAGGACGTCGCCTTCCACGTGCAGGTCGCGCGCACCTCCGGCAACCCGTTGCTGGTGTCCCTGTGCGAGCTCAGCAGCGGGTGGGTGCAGGACGTCCGTGCCCGGTCGCACAGCACCAGCGAAGGTCGCCGCTCGTCGTTCTTCTGGCACGAACGGATCCTCGACTGCATCCGACGGCACGACGAGGACGGCGCCCGTGACGCGATGACCGCCCACCTCGCCGACGTCGCCCACCTCGTCGAACGGAAGGCCGACCGATGATGACCACACACACCCCCGCGATCCCGACCCTGCAGCCCGGCGCCGGCCCGATCCGGTCCGACCGCTACCTGCCCGTCGACCCGGACACGGTCCTGTGGGGTCGGCTGCCGAACGCCGACGACCGCCCGGTCATCACGATCGCGTCCGGTGAGGACGTCACGATCGACACCGTCAGCCACGAGGGGATCCTGCCCGACCAGGGCAGTGACCCCCGCGCGTACTTCGCGTCGCACGGCGTCGCCGGGGAGCACGTCCTGGACGACGCCGTCGCGATCGCCAGGAGCGGCCACCGGGACCCTGCCACCGACGGCCCGCACGTCGTCTCCGGTCCGATCGCCATCGCGGGCGCCGAGCCGGGCGACGTCCTGACCATGACGGTGCTCGAGACACTGCCACGGGTGCACTACGGCGTCGTGTCGAACCGGCACGGCCGCGGCGCCCTGCACGGCGAGTACCCGGTCGACGGCACCACGGTCAGCGTCTTCGCCGACGTGGTCGACACGGCCGTGGGTCAGCGGGGCCGCATCCCCCTGACCGGCGCCCGCGACCGCTTCGCGCACTTCCCGCTCGCCCCCTTCCTCGGGATCATGGGCGTCGCCACCCCCGGCGAGCGGCTGCACTCGGTGCCGCCGGGCCGGCACGGCGGCAACGTCGACGTGAACCTGCTGCAGGTCGGCGCGCAGCTGCACCTGCCGGTCCTGGTCCCCGGCGCGCTCGCGTACGTCGGTGACCCGCACTTCGCGCAGGGGGACGGCGAGGTCGCGCTCACCGCGATGGAGGCGTCGCTCCGCGCGACCGTCCGGTTCGACGTGACACCCGCCGCCGAGGCCGCGCAGCAGTTCGGCGACCTGGTCTGGCCGCTCGTCGAGACCCACGAGTTCCTCGTGCCGACGGGCATGGACCCGGACCTCGACGAGGCCGTCCGCGCCTGTGTCCGGCACGCGGTCGCGATCCTCGGTGCCCGCTGGGGCATGGAGCCGCACCTGGCGTACGCCTACCTGTCGGCGGCGACGGACTTCAACATCTCGCAGGTGGTCGACCTGGTCACCGGCGCGCACGCCCGCATCCGCAAGGCCGACTTCGAGGAGCCCGCACGATGAGCCCGCACGAGACGAGCACGCACGAGACGAGCACCGCGGCACCGGAGGGCTTGCTCGACGCGCTCGACGCGTACGAGGCCGCCCTCGCCGCGAACGACCTCGACGCGCTCGACGCCGCGTTCGTCGACGCCCCCGGCACGATGCGCGGTGACGACCGCGGCCTGCTCGTCGGGCACGACGCGATCAGCGCGTTCCGCGGTGCACGGGGTGGTGTCCTGGCCCGGTCGCTGTCGCGCGTCGAGGTCCGCCCCCTGGCCGAGGGACTCGCCCTCGTCGTGTCGGTGTCCGAGTTCGCGGCGGGCGGGCAGGGCCTCCAGACGCAGCTGTGGCGACGCGACAGCGACAGCGACCACGGCGACGCCGCGCCGCGCTGGCGCATCGAGGCAGCCCACGTCACCGGCCGCCCGAAGGCCTTCGACACCACCGTCTGGCGCGCCGTCGGCGACCCGCTCGTCGCCCCCACCGCGTCCGGACCGCTCGACGGGCTCACCGTCGCGGTGAAGGACCTGTACGCCGTCCCCGGCCAGCCCGTCGGCGGCGGCAACCCGACGTACCTGCGCGAGTCCCCCGTCCAGGCGACGCCGGCAGCGGCCGTCGCGGCGCTCCTCGACGCCGGCGCCGCGGTCCGCGGCATCGCGCGCACCGACGAGTTCGCCTACAACCTGACGGGACGCAACGAACACCACGGCACCCCACCCAACGGGGCGGTCCCGACCCGACTGCCAGGAGGCTCGTCCAGCGGATCCGCATCGGCCGTCCGTCTCGGCACGGCCGAGATCGGGATCGGCACGGACACCGCGGGATCGGTGCGGGTCCCCGCCTCGTACCAGGGACTCTGGGGCCTCCGGACGACCCACGGCACGGTCTCCCGCAAAGGGCTGCTCCCCCTCGCACCGTCGTTCGACACGGTGGGGTGGCTCACCCGGAGCGCCGACGTCCTGCTCGCGGCGCTCGACGCCACGGTGCCGTCGGATCCGGACGCTCCTGCGGAGCCGGAGCTCCTCGTCCCCGCCGAGCTCCTGGACCTCGTCGAGCCGGCCGTCGCCGAGGCCTTCACCGCGTTCGTCGCAGGGCACGGCCGACCGATCGGCACCGTGCAGCTCGCCGACCTCGGGATCCCGCCCCTCGACGACCTGCGCGAACTGCTGCGCCTCGTGCAGGCCGCCGAGGCCGTCGCCGCCCACGGTGCCTGGATCGACGCCCACCCCGGCGCCCTGAGCACCGTCGTCGGCGACCGGTTCGCCGCCGCCCGGGCGAACGACCCCGCAGCCACCGCCGACGCCGTCGCACGACTCGACGACGTCCGGGCGACGATCCGCACGGCCCTCGCCGGCCGGACCCTGCTGTTCCCGACGGTCCCCGGGCCGGCACCGCTCCTCGCCGCCGACACGGCGGCACTCGAACGCACCCGGACCGCGACGACGGCGATGACGAGCCTCGCGAGCGTCGGCGGCACACCGGCGGTCAGCGCACCGGCACTCACCGTCGACGGAGCCCCCGTCGGCGTGTGCCTGGTCGGCGAACCAGGCACCGACCGTGCCCTGGTGATCCGCGCCGGACGGATGCTGCAGCGCTGAGGCGAGCCGGGCCTCCCGGTCCGCCCGTGGCGTGGCTAGGAGGCGAGCCGCTGGGCCTGGGTGACCGCCCACAGCCCGACGGCGCTCGCCGCGGCGATGTTCAGCGAGTCGACACCGTGCGCCATCGGGATCCGCACCGTGGTGTCGGCCGACGCGA
This sequence comes from Curtobacterium sp. VKM Ac-2887, assembly GCF_015350935.1. Classification (NCBI taxonomy): domain Bacteria; kingdom Bacillati; phylum Actinomycetota; class Actinomycetes; order Micrococcales; family Microbacteriaceae; genus Curtobacterium; species Curtobacterium sp. VKM Ac-2887. Next base: position 18,088 of record NZ_JADKSB010000025.1, read on the forward strand.
TCGCGGCGGGCGTCAGCCCCTGCCCCTCGGTGCCCATGACGAGCGCGACCTTGCCGGGGACGTCCCGGGTGAACTCGGCGAGGTCGACCGACTCGTCGGTGAGCGCCATCGCGGCGAGGTGGAAGCCCTGCGCGCGCAGTTCCTCGCCCGCCGCCGGCCACTCGCCGATGCGGGTCCACGGGATCTGCAGGACCGTGCCCATGCTCACCCGGACGCTCCGGCGGTACAGCGGGTCGGCGCAGCGCGGGCTCACGAGGACCGCGTCCGCGCCCAGGCCGGCGACGCTGCGGAAGACGGCACCGACGTTCGTGTGGTCGACGATGTCCTCGAGCACGACGACGAGCTTCGCGTCCCGCACCACGTCGGCGACCGTCGGCAGCTCGGGGCGCTGCACGGCGGCGATCGCGCCACGGTGCATGCGGAAACCGGTGAGCTCCTCCAGCAGGGCGTCCGGGCCCACGAAGACCGGACCATCGTGGTCGGCGACCAGGGGCAGCACGCTGTCGAGCCACTTCTCCTGCACCAGGATGCTCCGCGGGGTGTGCCCGGCACGGACCGCGCGCTCGATGACCGTGTTCGACTCGGCGATGTACAGGCCGCCCTCCGGTTCGCTCACCCGGCGGAGTGCCACGTCGGTCAGACGGGCGAAGTCGTCGAGGCGGGGGTCGTCGAGGGAGTCGATGCGGACGGGGTGCACGGGGCTCGTTTCGGGGTCGTTCGTGGGCGCCGGTCGGTGTCGTGGCTTGCGTGCTGGCCGGTGTCGCGGCTGGCGTGCCGGCCGGTGTCGCGGCTGGCGTGCCGGCCGGTGTCGCGGCTGGCGTGCCGGCCGGTGTCGCGGCTGGCGTGGCGGCTGGGAAGCGACCGGGACGGTCGGCTGTTGAGGGTACCGTGAACAGGGTGCTGGATGATGCTGCGTCGACGACCGGACCGCCCACCGGGGCGCCGACCGGTCAGCCGACCGGTCTGCCGACCGCGGCGGACCTCGACCGCGTGCTCGAGGTGCTCGCCGGCAAGCGCGTTGCCGTGCTCTCCGGCGCCGGCCTGAGCACCGACTCCGGCATCCCCGACTACCGCGGCGCCGGGCGGGTCGTGCGCAAGCCGATGACCTTCCAGGAGTTCCGCGCCGACGCCGCCAAACGGCAGCGGTACTGGGCCGGCTCGCACCTCGGCTGGCGGAGCTTCGCCGCGGCCCGACCGAACGAGGGGCACCGGGCGCTCGCCGCCCTCGAGGACGCCGGTGTCGTCACCGGCGTCATCACGCAGAACGTCGACGGCCTGCACCTGCGCGCCGGGTCCCGCCGCGTGGTCGAGATCCACGGGTCGATGGACCGCGCCCTCTGCCTGACGTGCGGGCAGGTGTTCTCCCGCGCCGACCTCGCCACGACCATCGACCATGCCAACCCGTGGATCGACGAGCCCGGTTCGGTGCAGCTCCAACCCGACGGCGACGTCGAGATCACCGACGTCGAGCGCTTCGTGGTGCCGGACTGCTCGGTGTGCGGCGGGATGCTCAAGCCCGACGTCGTCTTCTTCGGCGAGTTCGTGCCCACCGAGAAGTTCCACGAGGCGGTGTCGATCGTCGCCGACGCCGAGGCGCTGCTCGTGGTGGGGTCGTCGCTGACGGTGAACTCCGGCGTGCGGCTCGTCGACCACGCTGCCCGCCGCAAGAACCCGGTGGTCATCGTGAACCGCGGTGCGACCCGCAGCGACCGCCGTGCCGCCGTGAAGCTCGATGGCGGGACGACCGAGACGCTGGTACACCTGGCCGAGCGGCTCGGTCCCGCGGCGTCTGGGATGATCGACGGGTGACGACGCTCCTGTACCTGGTCCGGCACGGTGAGACCGACTGGAACGCGCAGCGCCGCATCCAGGGTTCCACCGACATCCCGCTCAACGACACCGGACGGCGACAGGCCACCGAGGCCGCCGAACTCCTCACCCGCCGACAGTTCGACGCCGTCGTCGCCTCGCCGCTGTCCCGCGCCGCCGAGACCGGGGCGATCATCGCCGACCGGCTCGGGCTCGCGGCACCCGTGACGTACGCCGGGCTGGCCGAACGCTCCTACGGCGAAGCCGAGGGGCTCACCGACACCGAGGTCACGGCGGAGTACCCGCACGACGACATCCCTGGCCGCGAATCCCGGTCCGCGCTGCTCGCCCGCATCACGGAGACGCTCGGTGAGATCGCGGTGCGCTTCGACGGCGGGGTCGTGGTCGTCGCCACCCACGGCGCGGTGATCCGGAGCGTGGTCAACGAGGCGGCGCCCGGCACCGCCGACCGGCACGCCACCCCGATCCGCAACGGCTCGATCCACTCGTTCCGCTGGGACCCCGAACGCTTCCACGCGGAGCTCGTCCGCTTCGACGACCCGATCGACGACGTCTCGGACGGGCCCGGGCGGTACGCGTTCGACTACCAGAACCCGCTGGAACGCCGGGGCTGAGGAGCGCCCTGCGCGGACGGGGCGCCGAGCGGCTCCCGCACCACAGTGCGCGGGCGGCGCGGCCGTCCTGCGACTAGGCTCCGACGCACCCGAACCAGGGGGCGACATGGTGACCGACGGAACCGACCCGGGTGGCTGGCAAGCCACTGACCAGCAGGACGACGACCTCGACCGTGCCTTCGGCCTCGAGACCGCCAGCGTGCAGACCCGCACGATGGGGCAACGGGCACGCACCTGGCTCGTCATCGGCGGCAGCACCGTCGTGGTCGCCGGGGTGATCGCCCTCGTGCTCGGAACCATCATCGGCAGCGTGCAGACCGGCATCGGCGGCGTGTTCCCCCGGCCGGACCTGGCACTCGACCGCCTCGACGACCGGCTCGCCGACGTGCCGGGCGTGACCGAGGTCCGCCACCACCCGGCCGAGAAGACCGGCTTCGCGAGCTACGACGCCACCGCGACGATCACGGCCGACCCGTCGCTCGACCCTGCCGCGCGCACCGACCTGGTCGAGACGCTGAGCCGCGCGACCGACTCGGCCGGTGGCAACGGCGTCCGGGTCGTCGCGATCGCCGACCTCGGCGCCCTCGAGGTGGGCGTCTCCGACTCGCGCACGGTGAGCGCGAAGCGCCTGGTGCTGGCGGACACGCTCGACCACATCGGCGGGGTCACGGCCGTCCGCTGCTCGTGGGAACGCGGTGGCACCCCGTCGGACCGCGCCGCCGACCAGTCGATCGTCGTCGAGACCCCGGGGCGAGGGGCCGCCGTCCCGCCGATCGTGGCGCGGGTGACCGAGGAGACGCACAAAGTGTTCCCCGGGGCGAGCGTCGAGGTGGTCGCGGCGAAGTAGCACGACCCGTGCGCGTTCTGCGTCAATCCACGAGTCGATCGACGCGTGGTCTGTCGCAAACCGCGTGCGCGCGCTCCGCCCCCGCGCCCCGCCCCCGCGCCCCCGCTACCGCGCGCGCCGGTCGGCCACGGCCCGCTCGACCGCCCGCACGACCTGCTCCGCCGAGTCCTGCCACCGGAACCGCGCGGCCCGCTCGACCGACTGCGCCGAGGCCTCGTCCCACCGCTCCTCGAGCCGCCGCACCGCAGCCGCCACCGCCGACGGCGACGCCGGGTCGAAGTACTCGGCCGCATCGCCCCCGATCTCGCGGAAGATCGGGATGTCGCTCACCACGACCGGGGTCCCGACGCCCATCGCCTCGACCAGCGGGATGCCGAAACCCTCGTCGTACGATGCCGTCGCCAGGGCCGTCGCGGATCGGAGCACCGACAGGTACTCCTCGTCGGTCGAACCGTCGTGGAACACGATCGAGCCAGCCGGCGCGAGCCCCTCGATCCGTGCGCGGTCGGCGTCGGACACCCGCGACATGCAGTGCAGGGTCCAGTCCGCTCCGAGGAGGGGTAGCGCGGCCGCCAGCGTCTCCACGTTCTTGTACGGCATGAACGAGCCCATGTAGACGAGCGAGCGCTTCCGCGGCGCACCCGCCGCACGCGGAGTCGCCGGGTCGGCAGCGTTGTACGCCACCGTCACCGGACGCTTCGTCAGCCGGTGCTCGGCGATGAGCCCCGCGGTGGTCGCGGACACCGTGACCACCGCGTCGGCACCGTTCAGCAGGACGCGCTGCGGCACCCACGACAGGTGGAACGCGCGCCACCCGAGCCGGAGCGGCCACGAGAACTCGCGCGGAGGCGTCCGGTTCCGGTAGTAGATCAGGTCGTGCAGGGTGAGCACGAGTGCGTAGTCGCGCCCCCGCGAACCCATCGTCTGCATCGGCGAGAACACGGCGTCGAGGCCGAGCCGGTTCACCCGCCGGGCGACGAGCGGCTCCCCCGCGTCGGTGGGCGCCGGCAGCAGCTCCCACGGCAGGTCGCGCGGCAGGGACTCGAGCTGGCGCTCGTCGTGGACGAGCAGCACGGCGTCGTGCCGGTCGGGCAGGTTCCAGGCGACCCCGGCGGTGAACCGGCTGATGCCGTCGTGGCGGCCGATCCGGACGTAGCGGCAGTCGATGCCGATCCACAGGCGCGTCACGCGTCGGCCTCCTCGGTCGCGCTGGCCTTCGTCGCGCTCGTCCGGGAGGCCCGTCCCGCGCCCGACGATCGGCCTGCCTTGGTGCCGCGGCCCCGTCCAGGGCGCGCGGCCGTGTCCGCCATCCGGCGCAGCACCGCCGCAGCGGCCGGTGCCGGTGTCTCGTAGTGCACCAGGTGCCCGACCCCGGGGATGACCACGAGTTCGGCATCGCGGAGGCGGGCGGCCAGGGCGCGCTGCTCGGGGACGGCCGTGATGTCGTCGTGCTCCGCGGCGATCATCAGCACCGGCACGTCGATGCGGTCCGCGTATTCGGACACGTCGTGGGTGACCGAGGTCCGGAACGCCTCGAGCACGCTCGTGCGGTTCGCGAAGGCCGAGAAGTACCGGTCGTGCTGGTCGTGCACCCAGCGGCGCATCCCGCGGTCGTGCGACTTGAGCATCGCGATGCTCATCACCCGCACGATGGCGGCGTTCCGCAGGATCCCGAGCCCGATCGGCTTCGGCAGCACCGCGCCGGCCTTGTAGTAGCCGATCGCGATCCCGGTGCCCACCGCACGGGGCCCCTGCAGCGCCGGCGCGGCGATCGGGTTCACGAGGACGAGCAGCCGGGTGTCGAGCCCGGCGGCCACGGTGGCGGACACCACGATCGACCCGAACGAGTGGCCGAGGACGACGGCGTCGCGGCCGAGCCCGAGCGCCTCGTGGAACGCGCGCAGCCAGCCGACGTACGACTCGATGTCCGACACCGGCAACGGGTCGGACACGCCGAAGCCGGGCAGGTCGGGCACGATCACGCGGACGTCCTGCAGGTGCGCGGCGATCGTCTCGAGGCCGTGGTGGTCGCCGCGGAACCCGTGCACCGCCAGGACGGTCTGCGTCGCGTCGGACGGCCCGTACTCCCAGTAGTGCGTGGTTCGGCCGTCGACCTGCACGGACCGGTGGACCACCGGAGTGGCGGCCATGAGCGACTGGTACGGGGAGAGCACGGGCGGTTGCATCGGTGCCAGTCTACGAAGACAACCGCACGAAACCCCGGACACCCGCAGCATCGCGCGCCTATCGTGTCCGGGGCGGGCCGTCGACGGGCCCGTCGATGACGACGAGGAGCACGGTGACCTTCACAGCCCCGATCCAGCTGCCCGGCCTGACGCTCGACCCGCAGTGGTACAAGCGCTCGGTCTTCTACGAGTGCATGATCCGCTCGTTCGTCGATTCGAACGGCGACGGGATCGGTGACCTGCAGGGCGTGATCGGCAAGCTCGACTACCTGCAGTGGCTCGGCGTCGACGCCCTGTGGCTGCCGCCGTTCTTCCAGTCGCCGATGCGCGACGGCGGGTACGACATCGCCGACTACAAGGCGATCCTGCCGGAGTTCGGCACGCTCGACGACTTCCGCGAGCTCGTCACGAAGTCGCACGAGCGCAACATGCGCATCGTCATCGACATGGTGATCAACCACACCAGCGACCAGCACGAGTGGTTCCAGCAGTCCCGCGAGGACCCCGACGGCCCCTTCGGTGACTTCTACGTCTGGCGGGACACCGACGAGGAGTACCCGAACATCCGGGTGATCTTCGTCGACACCGAGGAGTCGAACTGGACGTTCGACCCGGTCCGGCGGCAGTTCTTCTTCCACCGGTTCTTCTCGCACCAGCCCGACCTGAACTTCGAGAACCCCGCCGTGGTCGAGGCCGTGTACGACGTCGTGCGGCACTGGCTCGACCTCGGTGTCGACGGTCTGCGGCTCGACGCGATCCCGTACCTGTTCGAGTCCGAAGAGGGCAACGGCGAGGGCGAACCGGAGACCCATGAGTTCATCAAGAAGATGCGCGCGATGGTGGACGACGAGTACCCCGGCCGTGTCCTGCTCGCCGAGGCGAACCAGTGGCCGCGCGAGACCGCCGCCTTCTTCGGCACCGACGAGGAGCCCGAGTGCCACATGGCGTTCGACTTCCCGGTGATGCCCCGCATCTTCTACTCGCTCCGTGCCCAGCACGCCAAGGAGCTGTCGGCGATCCTGTCGGAGACGCTCGACGTGCCGTCCGCTGCGGCCTGGGGCGTGTTCCTCCGCAACCACGACGAGCTCACGCTCGAGATGGTCAGCGAGGAGTACCGGCAGGCCATGTACGGCTGGTACGGCTACGACCCCCGGATGCGCTCGAACATCGGCATCCGGCGCCGGCTCGCTCCCCTGCTCGACAACTCGCGTGCCGAACTCGAACTCATCCACGCGCTGCTGTTCTCGCTGCCGGGCTCGCCGTTCCTGTACTACGGCGACGAGATCGGGATGGGCGACAACATCTGGCTGCCCGACCGCGACTCGTCCCGCACGCCGATGCAGTGGACCCCCGACCGCAACGCCGGGTTCTCCACGGCAGATCCGGGCAAGCTCTACCTGCCCGTGGTGCAGTCGCTCGTGTACAACTACGCGCAGGTCAACGTCGAGGCGCAGCTCGCCCAGTCCCGCTCCCTGCTGCACTGGGTGCGCAACGTCATCCACGTGCGGAAGGCCCACCCGGTGTTCGGGCTCGGGGCCCTGCACGTGCAGGAGACCTCGAACGAGTCGGTGCTCGCGTTCGTGCGCTCGTGGGAGGGATCCGGCCAGCAGTTCGGGCCGTCGGCGGAGGACGTGCTGTGCGTGTTCTCGTTCGCCACGAACCCGACGTCGGTCACCGTGTCGGCTCCCGAGTTCGCCGGTCGGCCGCTCTACGACCTGTTCGGCGGCGGTTCGTTCCCCGCGTTCGACGAGGACGGCACCGTCACGCTGACCCTCGGGACGCAGTCGTTCTACTGGCTGCACGTCGGCGCGCCGGTCGGGTAGCACCGGTCGTGTCGGTGCGTCCCGTTAGCCTGACCGCGTGACGTTCCCCACAGCACAGCTGGATCCGACAGCACAGCTCGACACGCCCGCCCCGGCGCAGGACCTCTCCGGACGCCCCTGGTGGCACGCCCTCGGCGTCTTCGACCTCGAGACCACCGGTGTCGACGTCGAGACGGCGCGGATCGTCACGGCGCACGTCGGCCTCATCGACATGACGGGTGCCTCCATCGCCGAGGGTGCGTGGATCGCCGACCCGGGCATCGCGATCCCCGAGGGCGCCGCGGCCGTGCACGGCTACACCACCGAGCGTGCCCAGGCCGAAGGGCGTCCCGCGGCCGAGGTCGTCGCCGAGATCATCGCCGCGATCGAGGCGGTGTTCGCCCGCGGCATCCCGCTGGTGATCTACAACGCCCCGTACGACCTGACGGTCCTCGACCGCGAGGCAAAGCGGCACGGGTTCGCCTCCCCCGTCATCGGCAACGTCGTCGATCCGCTCGTGATCGACAAGGCCCTCGACACCTTCCGGAAGGGCAAGCGCACGCTCGAGGCGGCGTCCGAGCTGTACGGCGTCACCCTCGACGACGCACACGACGCCGGCGCCGACGCCATCGCCGCAGGTCGGGTCGCCCAGGCCATCGCCGCCAAGTACCAGGACGAGCTCGGCATCTCGGCAGAGGAACTCCACCGCAAGCAGGTCGGGTGGTGCGCCGAGCAGGCGACCTCGTTCCAGGAGTACATGCGCAAGAAGCGCGACCCGTCCTTCACCGCCGACGGTCGCTGGCCGCACCGCAACGGCGCCTGACCCGCGCACCGGCCGCACGACGCAGAACGGGCGGTCCTCCCGAAGGAGGACCGCCCGTTCTGCTGTTGCCGAAGGACTACTTGGAGAAGCCCTTGAAGCGCTGGTTGAACTTCTCGACGCGACCGGCCGAGTCGAGGATGCGCTGCTTGCCCGTGTAGAACGGGTGCGAAGCGGACGAGATCTCGACGTCGATCACCGGGTAGGTGGCACCGTCGAGCTCGATCGTCTTGTCGCTGTTCGCGGTCGAACGCGTCAGGAAGGTCTCACCGGAGGCCAGGTCACGGAAGACGATGGCGCGGTACTCGGGGTGGGTGTCGGTCTTCATGGAGTTTCCTCGATAGCGGTAGCGGTGGTGGGATTGCGCGAGATGCGCGGGAAGTCATCGGCTTGCGCCAGCCGTCAACGTTACCAGACGGACGGCGCGATCGCAGCGCTAGGACGCGCGCGCCGTGTACCGACCGGCGTCCTTCGTGACGGACAGCGCGATGCCGAACGCTTCGGTCAGGGTCTGGTCGGTCAGGACCTCGTCGATGGGCCCGGCGGCCTGCACGTGGCCGTCGGCGAGCACCAGCGCGTGGGTGAACCCGGCGGGGATCTCCTCGACGTGGTGGGTGACGATCACGATGGCCGGCGAGTCGGCGCTCTGGGCGTAGCCGCCGAGGGTGCGGACGAGGCTCTCACGGGCACCGAGGTCGAGCGAGGCGGCCGGTTCGTCCAGGAACAGGATCTCCGGGTCGGTCATGACGGCACGGGCGATCTGGACGCGCTTCTGCTCGCCGTCGCTCAGCTCGCCGAAGGTGCGGTCGGTGAACGACCCCAGGCCCCACTCCTCGAGCACGCGCTGGGCACGGCGGACGTCGAGCTCCTCGTACTCCTCGTTCCAGCGACCCGTGACCGAGTACGCGGCCGTCAGCACGACGTCGATGACCTTCTCGGTCACCGGGATGCGACGGGCCAGGGCGGTCGACGCGAAGCCGATGCGCGGGCGGAGCTCGAACAGGTCGGCGCCGCCCAGCTCGGTGCCGAGCACCTCGACGTCACCCGAGGTCGGGAACGTCTGGGCACCGGCGACCTGCAGCAGCGTGGTCTTGCCGGCGCCGTTCGCGCCGAGCACGACCCAGCGTTCGTCGTCCTGCACCCCCCACGAGATCGAGTCGAGGATGGTGGCCCCGTTGCGGACCACGGAGACGTCTGACAAGCGCACGACCGAGGGCATGCGACCAGCCTACGGGTTCCGGCCGAGCACCTCGTCGTAGACCTGCCGTGTCCTCGTGGCGATCGCGTCCCAGGTGAACTCGGACTCGACGCGCAGGCGTCCGGCGCGGCCCATGAGCTTCGCGAGCCCCTCGTCGGCGAGTACCTCGTTGAGGGTCGCGGCCAGGTCCGCCACGTACTTGTCGGGGTCGGTCGGGGTGCCCGTGCCGTCCTGCGCCTGGTCGATCGGCACGATGCGACCGGTGAAGCCGTCCGCGACGACCTCGGGGATGCCCCCGGTGCCGGTGCCGACGACGGGGATGCCGCACGCCATGGCCTCGAGGTTCACGATGCCGAGCGGTTCGTAGATCGACGGGCACACGAACACGGTGCCCGAGGACAGCACGTTCACGATCTCCTCGTGCGCGAGCATCCGGTCGATCCAGACGACGCCCTCGCGCTGCTCGCGCAGGCCCTCGACCAGCCCGGTGACCTCGGCGAGGATCTCCGGGGTGTCCGGGGCACCGGCGCACAGCACGATCTGGACGTCCTCGGGGAGCGACGCCACGGCACGGAGCAGGTAGGGCAGGCCCTTCTGCCGGGTGATGCGACCGACGAAGACGACGCTGGGGCGCGACGGGTCGATGCCGAGGGCGCGGACGGCGTCCTCGTCGACCTGCGGCTTCCAGGCGTCGATGTCGATGCCGTTGTAGACGACGTGCACCTTCGCCGGGTCGATCGACGGGTACGAGCGCAGGATGTCGGCGCGCATGGCCTTCGACACCGCGATGACGCCGTCGGCGTTCTCGAACGCCTCGCGCTCCATCCAGCTCGACAGGCGGTAGCCGCCGCCGAGCTGCTCGGCCTTCCACGGGCGGAGCGGCTCGAGGCTGTGCGCCGTGACGACGTGGGGGATCCCGTAGGTCAACTGCGCGATCCGGCCCGCCGAGTTCGCGTACCAGGTGTGCGAGTGCACGAGGTCGGCGCCCTCGACGTCGGCGGCGATGGCCACGTCGGTACCGAGCGCCTGCAGCGCGCCGTTCGCCTGCTCGAGGCCGGCCGGCGTGCGGTACCCCCAGACGTCGGCTTCGTCGCGGAAGGCCCCGAACGCCCGGACACGGACGTCGGTGTCCGTCCCCGACCGCAGCGCAGCGGTGAGTTCGGACACGTGGACACCCGCACCGCCGTAGACCTCCGGCGGATACTCCCTGGTCAGCAGATCGACTCGCACTGGATCAACGTAACCGGTTCCCAGTGCTGACGCCTACTGTGAGCGGCATGGCACCAAAGAAGGTCTTCGGCATCGTGCTCGCTGGCGGCGAGGGGAAACGGCTCATGCCACTCACGGCCGACCGGGCGAAGCCCGCAGTCCCGTTCGGCGGGAACTTCCGTCTCATCGACTTCGCGCTGTCGAACCTGGTGAACTCCGGTCTGCAGAAGATCGTCGTCCTCACCCAGTACAAGTCGCACAGTCTCGACCGGCACGTCGCCGAGACCTGGCGCATGGAGGGCCTGCTCGGGTCCTACGTGGCGTCGGTCCCCGCGCAGCAGCGACTCGGCAAGCGCTGGTTCGCCGGTTCGGCCGACGCGATCCTGCAGTCGCTCAACCTGCTCCGCGACGAGCGTCCCGACATCGTCGTCGTGGTCGGCGCCGATCACGTGTACCGGATGGACTTCCACCAGATGGTCGAGGCGCACATCGCCTCGGGTCGCAGCGCCACCGTCGCGGCGATCCGTCAGCCCATCGAGCTCGCCGACCAGTTCGGCGTCATCCAGGTGGACGCCGACGACCCGACGAAGATCGACGCCTTCCTCGAGAAGCCGAAGAACCCGGTCGGGCTCGCTGACTCCCCCGGCGAGGTCCTCGCCTCGATGGGCAACTACGTGTTCAACGCGGACGCCCTCGTCGACGCGGTGCTCCGCGACGGCCAGGTCGAGTCGTCCGCGCACGACATGGGCGGCGACATCGTCCCCGACTTCGTGGACCGCGGCGACGCCGGGGTCTACGACCTGCAGCGCAACGAGGTCCCCGGGTCCACCGACCGTGACAAGTACTACTGGCGCGACGTGGGGACGATCGACTCGTTCTTCGACGCGCACATGGACCTCATCGCCCCGGTGCCGGTCTTCAACCTGTACAACCAGGACTGGCCGATCTTCAACCAGCAGACGAACCTGCCGCCGGCGAAGTTCGTGCGGGACGCCAACGGCAACACCGGTTCGACGGTCGACTCGCTCGTGTCGCTCGGCTGCCTGGTGTCGGGCGCACAGGTCGAACGCAGCATGATCGGCCCGTGGTGCGGGATCGACTCCGGCGCGAAGGTCCTCGACTCGATCGTCTTCGAGCGGGCGACGATCGGCGCCGGTTCGGTCGTGAACCGGGCGATCCTGGACAAGGACGTCGTCATCGCGCCAGGAGCGCAGGTCGGCATCGACCGTGAGGCCGACGAGGCCCGCGGCTTCACCGTGACCGAGTCGGGCATCACCGTGGTCGGCAAGGGCGTCCGCGTCGACGCGTAGCGTCGGCCGGTCGCGTCGACACCGACGAACGGACGGACAGGAGGCACGGCTCGCGTCACGGACGCGGGCCGTGCCTCCGTCTGTCGGTACCGTTGGTCCGTGCCCCGCTTCCTCGTCGTCCTCGATGCCGATTCCACCCTCCTCGAGGACGAGGTGATCGAACTCCTCGCTGACACCGCCGGGACCCGGCCACAGGTCGCGGCGATCACGGAGCGCGCCATGCGCGGGGAGATCGACTTCGCCGAGAGCCTCCGGGAGCGTGTCGCGACCCTTGCGGGCCTCCCGGTCGACGTCTTCCGACGCGCACAGCAGGCGGTCCGCGTGACGCGGGGTGCCGACCAACTCGTCCGCGGCGTGCACGCCGCCGGTGGGACCGTCGGTGTCGTGTCCGGCGGCTTCCACGAGGTCCTCGACCCGTTCGCCGAGCAGCTCGGTCTCGACCACTGCCGGGCGAACCGACTCGAGGTGGCCGACGGCGTGCTGACCGGACGTGTGCTCGGCGACGTCGTGGACGCGCACGCCAAGGCCGTCGCCCTGCGCGAGTGGGCCGAGGCCGACGGCGTGGACGCGGTCCGCACCGTCGCGATCGGCGACGGGGCGAACGACCTCGAGATGATGCGCGTCGCCGCCCTGTCGGTGGCGTTCGACGCGAAGCCGCGCGTGCGGGAGCAGGCGGACGTCGCCGTCGTGGACCGCGACCTGTCCGCTGTGCTCGCGACGCTCGGCCTGCGCGGCTGACGCTCCGCCGCTCCTCGCAGCCGAGCCTCGCGCACGGCGACACTGCTCGGCCCGCGCGGCCCGAGCAGTGTCGCTCAGCCCGAGACTCGGGCCTGGCAGGCCGAGCCGGGGGCGCCGGGCGGGCTGGCTAGTGGCCCATGCCGAGGCCGCCGTCGACCGGGATGATCGCGCCGGAGACGTAGCCGGCCCCGTCGCTCGCCAGGAACAGCGTGGCGTCGGCGACGTCGTCGACCGTGCCGTAGCGGGCCGCCGGGATCGCCTTCTTGAACTCGGCCTGCAGCTCGTCGGACAGCGCGGCCGTCATGTCGGTCTGGATGAACCCGGGCGCGACGACGTTGGCGGTGATGCCGCGCGAGCCGAGCTCACGGGTGATCGACCGGGCCATGCCGACCAGGGCGGCCTTCGACGACGCGTAGTTGACCTGGCCGATCTGGCCGTAGGCGCCGACGACGCTCGACATGAGCACGATGCGGCCGAACTTCGCCTTCATCATGCCCTTGGTGGCGCGCTTCACGACCCGGAACGTGCCGGTCAGGTTGGTGTCGACGACGCTCGTGAAGTCGTCCTCGGACATGCGGAGCAGCAGCTGGTCGTTCGTGATGCCGGCGTTGGCCACGAGCACCTCGATCGGTCCGAGCTCGGCCTCGACCTGCGTGAAGGCGGCGTCCACCGAGGCCGTGTCGGTGATGTCGGCCTGCACGGTGAGGGCCCCTTCGGGTCCGCCCTGTCCGCTGCGCGACGTGACCGCGACGCGGTGCCCGGCGGCGACGAAACGCTCGGCGAGGGCGTGGCCGATGCCGCGGTTGCCGCCGGTGATCAGGACGGTACGGGGGGTGCTCATGGTCGCTCCGTTCGGTGGTGGTGTGCGGTCGTGTCGTGCCGACGGGTCGGCGGACACGCCCGGACGAGCGTAGCGGAGCCAGCACCGCAGCCCGTTCGCGCGCGGCGCACCCACGATCGGCCCCGGAGGCTTAGGCTGGACCACGGGTAGACGGAGACCATCTGTATGAAGAGCACGCACACCAGCATCACCACGCTCCCGGATTCGCCGGAGCTGGACCGGGCGCACCGCCTGTCCCGCTACGTGTGGCAGATGGCGATCCGCGTCGTCCTCTTCGTCGTGGCCGTGCTCGTCTACTCCATCTGGCACTCCTGGATCGCCGTCGTGCCGATCGTCCTCGCCGCCGTGATCCCCTGGGTCGCCGTGATCGTCGCGAACGCCGGCAGCCGGACCGAGAGCGACATGATCTCGCCCGCGGGTGGGATGCAGCTCTACGACGCGGTCGACCCCGGCCTCCGCGAGCAGCAGGAAGAGGACCGGGCCCAGGCCTACCGCGACGAGCAGGACCGCCTCCGGCAGCAGGCCCAGCACGCGCAGGACGAGTGGCAGCGCAACGGCGACCGCTCGAAGATGTGGGGACCCCGCTGATGGGCGCGACCTTCGACCTGCACACCGAACCGGGCTCGACCCCCGTCTGCTCCCGAGCCGGCTGCTCCAACACGGCAGCGTGGCGGGTGAACTGGCGCAACCCCCGGATCCACTCCGCCGACCGCGTGAAGATCTGGGCCGCGTGCGAGGAGCACCGCGACTTCCTCGCCGACTACCTGCGGTCCCGCACCTTCCCGGTGCGCGTCACCGGCATGCACGAGGACGTCGACCGGCTCGACGACGAACGCGATCCGGCCTCGTCGCCGAAGAACGACGTCGGGGTGCGCTCCACCGGCACCGGTCGATGACCGACGACTTCGACCCGCACTCCCGGTACGGCCGGAAGCACGCTGCCAAGCTGCAGCGCGCCGCCGACCACGCCCGTCGCTCCGTGCCGGACGGCGAACGCCCCACCCAGGACCCGGACGAGCCCTTCGTCGGTTGGCACTTCGTCCGCAGTCGCCGCTGGCTCGGGTACTTCGCGATCGCCGTGGCCTTCGCGATCGTCTGCGCCCTGTTCGGCATGTGGCAGTGGGACCGCCGCAACGAAGCGGTGCGCCAGAACGAGCAGGTCGCCCAGAACTACGACCACACCCCGGTCCCCCTCGACCAGGCGCTGCCGACGGCGTCGAGTTGGCAGGACGAGCAGGAGTGGCTCCGCGTCTCCGTGACCGGCCGCTACGACATCGACGCGCAGCTGCTCGTCCGCAACCGCGTGCACAACGGCCAGCCCGGCTTCGAGGTCCTCACCCCCCTGGTCACCGACGACGGCCGGGCGTTCATCGTCGACCGCGGCTGGGTCCCCACCGGCAACGCGCAGGACGCCCCCGACCACGTGCCCGCTCCCCCGTCGGGCGAGGTCACGGCGATCGTCCGGCTGCAGCAGAGCGAGCCCCGGATCCCCGGCCGTACCGACCCCGCGCACACGGACCAGGTGCAGTCGGTGACACTGGCCGACGTCGCGAAGAAGGTCGACACCCCGATCTGGACGGGTGCGTACGGCGAGCTCGCCTCCGAGTCCCCCGCCCCGACCGAGGCACGCCCGCTCGGCTGGGAGCGTCCCACCGCCGACACCGGCCTGCACCTGAGCTACTTCATCCAGTGGTTCCTGTTCGCGGCCGGCGGCTTCGGGTTCCTGGCGTACGTGATGGTGCAGGAGTACCGGAACCTCAACCAGGACGACCCGGAGGAACGCGAGCGCGCCCAGGAGCGGCAGCGCCGCAAGGACGCCAAGCCGAAGACCGACGCCGAGATCGAGGACGACCTGATCGCGTCCCGCCGCTGACGCGCGCGCTTGTGTGCGCGCGTCGGCGCACCGTGCGCACCTCGTGACCCCGTGCGCGCTTCCGCGCACCGTGCCCCACTGCAAGCGCGCACCCAGCCCACAACGCCGCACCGGACGGCGAACCCGGCACCGTGCGGACAGGCTCCGCCTGGCCGCCCGGCTGCCCTGCCGGCCGACCGGCGTCAGGCGAGCTCGATGAGCTCCGCGTAGTCCTTGTTCCAGTGGTCCTCGGTACCGTCCGGCAGGAGCAGCACGCGCTCGGGGTTGAGCGCCTCGACGGCACCGGCGTCGTGCGACACCAGGACGACGGCGCCCTCGAACCCGGCGAGGGCGTTGAGGATCTCCTCGCGCGACGCCGGGTCCAGGTTGTTCGTCGGTTCGTCGAGCAGCAGCACGTTCGCGCCCGAGACGACGATCATCGCGAGCGACAGACGCGTCTTCTCACCACCGGACAGGACCCCGGCCTTCTTGTAGCCGTCGTCCCCGGTGAACAGGAACGAACCGAGCACGCGACGGGCCTCGGTCTCGTTGAGGTCGGTCGACGCCGACACCATGTTCTCGATCACGGTGCGGTTGATGTCGATGTTCTCGTGCTCCTGCGCGTAGTACCCGATGCGCAGACCGTGGCCGGGCTGGATCTCACCGGTGTCGGGCAGGTCGGCGCCCGCCAGGATCCGGAGCAGCGTCGTCTTGCCGGCACCGTTGAACCCGAGGATGACGACGCGCGAACCGCGGTCGATCGCCAGGTCGACACCTGCGAAGATCTCGAGCGACCCGTAGGACTTCGACAGCCCTTCGGCCATGAGCGGCGTGCGGCCGCACGGGGCCGGCGTGGGGAAGCGGATCTTGGCGACCCGGTCGGCGACGCGCTCGTCCTCGAGACCAGCGAGCAGCTTGTCGGCACGCGCGACCATCTGGTGCGCCGCGGCGGCCTTCGAGGCCTTCGCACCGAACCGAGCGGCCTGGTCCTTCAACGTCGCGGCCTTCTTCTCGGCGCCGGCGCGCTCCTTGCGGCGACGCTCCTCGTCGGCGACGCGCTGCCGCTGGTAGAGCTTCCAGCCCATGTTGTAGATGTCGATGGTCTGGCGGTTGGCGTCGAGGTAGAACACGCGGTTGACGACCTCTTCCACGAGCTCGACGTCGTGGGAGATGATGATGACGCCGCCGGGGTAGGTCTTCAGGTGCTCGCGGAGCCACACGACCGAGTCGGCGTCGAGGTGGTTCGTGGGCTCGTCGAGGATCATCGTCTCGGCATCCGAGAACAGGATGCGCGCGAGCTCGATGCGACGACGCTGACCACCGGACAGGGTCTTGAGCTGCTGGTCGAGGATGCGGTCCGGCAGCTTGAGGTTCGATGCGATCGACGCCGCCTCGGCCTCGGCCGCGTAGCCGCCGAGCGCGTTGAACTGGTCGTCGAGCCGGCTGTACCGGCGCATCGCCTTCTCGGCGACGGCGGTGTCCTCGCTCGCCATGTCGAGCGTGGCGAGGCGGATGCCCTCCACGAGCTCACCGAGCCCGCGGGCGTCGAGGATGCGCTTGCGCGCGGTCTCCTCCGGGTCGCCGGAGCGGGGGTCCTGCGGCAGGTAGCCGATCTCACCACCGCGATCGATCGTGCCGCCGTTCGGCTGCGTCTCGCCCGCGAGGGCCTTGGTCATCGTCGTCTTCCCCGCGCCGTTGCGGCCGACGAGTCCGATCTTCTCGCCCTTCTCGACACGGAAGGACACGTCTTCCATGAGGAGACGAGCTCCGACGCGGATCTCGAGTTCGTGCACGGCAAGCACAGTGGACGTCCAATCAGTTGGTGGGTTTGCACAACGACGTGTGCGTGAGGTGCACCGCTACGCTGACGGGACCGATGGTTCCGAACGGGACCAGCAGTCCATTCTAGGAGAATCCATGACGAACGCCACCGGGTTCGCTCCCCGCGCAGTCCTCGCCGACCGTCTGCGGACGCACGGGCTGGCCACGAACGCCGCCCTCGTCGCCGGCGGAGCCCTGTTCACCGCTGCGATGGCACAGCTCGAGGTCCCGATGTGGCCGGTCCCGATCACCGGGCAGACGCTCGCCGTCGTCCTCGTCGGCGCGACCCTGGGTGCCCGCCGCGGCATGCTCTCGCTGCTCGTCTACGCCGTCGCCGGCCTCGCGGGTGCGCCGTTCTTCGCCGACATGACCGGCGGCCTGCAGGCCCTGGCCGTGCCGAGCTTCGGCTACGTCATCGGGTTCATCCCCGCCGCGGGCGTCGTCGGTTGGCTGGCCCGCCGCAACTGGGACCGGCACTTCGGGCGCGCAGCCGTCGCGATGCTGCTCGCGAGTGCCATCCCGTTCGTGACCGGCCTGCCGTACCTGGCGGTCGTGCTCGGGCAGCTCGGCGCACCGAACGACCTGCAGTCGGTGCTCGCCGCCGGCCTGTACCCGTTCATCGTCGGTGGGATCGCGAAGGCGCTCATCGCCGCGGGCATCGTGCCGCTCGCGTGGAAGGCGCTCGGCCGCCGCTGACGCTGCGCACGACAACGGCCCCGCACCGATCGGTGCGGGGC
This sequence comes from Curtobacterium sp. VKM Ac-2887, assembly GCF_015350935.1. Lineage (NCBI taxonomy): Bacteria > Bacillati > Actinomycetota > Actinomycetes > Micrococcales > Microbacteriaceae > Curtobacterium > Curtobacterium sp. VKM Ac-2887. The sequence goes on from NZ_JADKSB010000025.1 coordinate 35,893, forward strand.
CGTTCTGCGTCCGCAGGCGGCGGGGTGACGGGCTGCCAGTGCGGTCACGACTCCCCGCCAGCCGGACGTCGAGTGGTCACCTTCCGTCGCCCGGAGCTCGGTCGGCCGACAGAACGTGACCACTCGACGAACGTGAGCGGGCGGTCGCGACCGATCGGCGGCGCGCCCCGCGCGTGTCGCGACCACGGACAGACGGGAGGCCCGGTGCCAGCTGGCACCGGGCCTCCCGTCTGCGGTGTGGTCGCGACTAGATCGCGAACCCGAGCGCGCGCATCATCTCGCGCCCGTCGTCGGTGATCCGCTCCGGACCCCACGGCGGCATCCAGACCCAGTTGATGCGGAAGGCGTCCACGATGCCGTCGAGGGCGTTCGCGGTGTCACCCTCGATGACGTCGGTCAGCGGGCAGCCGGCACTCGTCAGCGTCATGCTGATCACGAGCGCCGAGGCCTCGTCGTCCCAGGCCAGGTCGTAGATCAGGCCGAGGTCGACGATGTTGACGCCGAGCTCCGGGTCCTGGACCTCCTTCAGGCCCTCGACGACCTCGTCGAACTTCTCCGGGGCGAGTGCCGCGATCATCAGGCCTGCGCCTCTGCGGCGGACGCCGCCGCGGCCTGCACGTAGCGGTCGTAGCCCTCGTTCTCGAGGCGGTCGGCGAGCTCCGGGCCACCCTGCTCGGCGACCTTGCCCGCGACGAACACGTGCACGAAGTCCGGCTTGATGTAGCGGAGGATGCGCGTGTAGTGCGTGATGAGCAGCACGCCCAGGCCGGTCGCGGCCTTGGCGCGGTTCACGCCCTCGGACACGATCTTCAGCGCGTCGACGTCGAGGCCGGAGTCGGTCTCGTCGAGCACGGCGAAGCGGGGCTTGAGGAGCTCGAGCTGCATGATCTCGTGACGCTTCTTCTCGCCACCGGAGAAGCCCTCGTTGACGTTGCGCTCGGCGAACGACGAGTCCATCTTGAGGTCGGCCATCGACTGGCGGAGCTCCTTGATCCAGCCGCGCAGGGCCGGGGCCTCGCCGTCGATCGCCGTCTTGGCGGTGCGGAGGAAGTTCGACACCGTCACGCCGGGGATCTCGACCGGGTACTGCATCGCCAGGAACATGCCGGCACGGGCGCGCTCGTCGACGCTCATCGCGAGGACGTCCTCGCCGTCGAGGGTGATCGAGCCACCGACGACGTTGTACCGGGGGTGCCCGGCGATCGTGTACGCCAGCGTGGACTTGCCGGAGCCGTTCGGCCCCATGATCGCGTGGATCTCGCCCTCGTTGATCGTGAGGTCGACACCCTTGAGGATCTCCTTGGTGCCCTGATCGGTGTCGATCGAGACCTGGAGGTCGCGGATTTCCAGAGTGGACATTGCGTGGGTTCCTTCGGTTTTCTGTCGTGTCGCGGACGGGCCGCGGAAAGTGTGGGGGCCGGGAGGCGGTGTCAGTCGACGGGGACGGGGTCGTGCACGTCGACGTAGACGTCGCCCTCGCGCACCTCGACCCGGAACACCGGGACGGGCTCGTACGCCGGGAAGTTCTGCGGCTTCCCCGTGGCGAGCGAGAAGCGGGAGCCGTGGGCCCAGCACTCGAGCGTGTCGCCCTCGATGAACCCCTCGGCCAGCGAGATGTCCCCGTGGGTGCAGGTGTCACCGATGGCGTGCACGGTGCCGGACGAGTCCTTCACGATGGCCACCGCGGTGCCGTCGACGACGGCGCGCATGGGGCTGTCCACCGCGATCTCGGACTCCGCGCAGACCTTCGTGGGCATCAGGCGTCGGCCTCCGCCGGCGCGACGATCACCGAGCGGCCCTCGGCGAGCTCCTGCTCGACCGCGGCGATGAGTCGTTCCTCGAGCTCGGGCGCACCGATCTTCTGGATGACCTCGACCAGGAAGCCGAGCACGACGAGACGACGCGCTTCTTCCTCGGGGATGCCGCGGGCCTGCAGGTAGAACAGCTGCTCGTCGTCGAAGCGACCGGTCGCACTCGCGTGGCCGGCGCCCTCGATGTTGCCCGTCTCGATCTCGAGGTTCGGGATGCTGTCGGCACGGGTGCCGTCGGTCAGCACGAGGTTGCGGTTCTGCTCGTACGAGTCGGTGCCGTCACCGGCGCGACCGATGAGCACGTCACCGATCCACACGGTGTGCGCGCCCTTGCCCTGCAGCGCGCCCTTGTAGTTGACCCGACCGCGCGTGTTCGGCGCGTCGTGGTTCACGTAGACCTGCTGCTCGATGTACTGACCGGCGTCGGCGAAGTACACGCCGTACATCTCGGTGTCGGCGCCCTGCGCACCGAGGTGCGTCGAGGGGTTGACCCGGATGACGTCGCCGCCGAGCGAGACCACGACGTGCTTCAGGAAGGCGTCGCGGCCGACCTCGGCGAAGTGCGTCGAGACGTGCACCGCGTCGTCGTCCCAGTCCTGCAGGCTGACGACGGTCAGGCGTGCGCCGTCCTGCACGACGATCTCGATGTTCTCGCTGAGCAGTGCGCTGCCGCGGTTGTCGAGCACGACGATGCCCTGGGCGTGCGGCTCGGCCGTGATGACCGTGTGCGCCGCTCGGGGCTGCGTGCCGAAGTCGGAACGCGTGATGGTGATGAACTCGTGCGCCTCGGTTGCCTTGACGGTGACGGCGAGGACGGCGTCGCGCGCGGTCCACGCAGCGGCCGCTGCACGGTCCTCGGGCAGACCGGCGGTCCCGACGCGGGGGTCGTCGCTGCGACCCCACTCGACGTCGGCACCGTCGGACTGGCGGGCGAGGAACCGGTATGCGGATCCGTCGAGACCACCGTCGAGGAGCGGCTGGAGCTTCGCCAGGGGCGCGAACTTCCAGTTCACCTCGCGGCCGGTGACGGTCGGGAACGCCTCGAGGTCGCCGGACTGGAACCGCTCGGAGCGGGTCTGGACCGGGATCTTCTTGTCCGGGGCGTCCCAGCCGCCGTCGGAGTGGGCTCCGGCGCCGTGCTGTTCGGCACCCTGGGCGGGTGCCGCGGGCTCGATCGGCTGGTCGATGTGGGGAGGGGTGGTGCTGGACATCTAGCCGACGGATCCTTCCATGCTCATCTCGATGAGCTTGTTGAGTTCGAGCGCGTACTCCATCGGGAGCTCGCGGGCGATCGGCTCGATGAAGCCACGGACGATCATCGCCATCGCTTCGTCCTCGGCCATGCCGCGGGACATCAGGTAGAAGAGCTGCTCCTCGCTCACGCGCGAGACCGTGGCCTCGTGCCCGAGCTGGACGTCGTCGACGCGGATGTCGATCGCCGGGTACGTGTCGCTCCGGCTGATCGTGTCGACGAGCAGCGCGTCACACCGCACGGTGTTCGCTGCGTGGTGCGCCGCCGGGTCGACCCGGACCTCGCCGCGGTAGCCCGCACGACCGCCGCCACGGGCGATCGACTTCGAGACGATCGACGACGTCGTGTACGGCGCCATGTGGATCATCTTCGCGCCGGCGTCCTGGTGCTGGCCGGGGCCGGCGAACGCGACGGACAGGGTCTCGCCCTTGGCGTGCTCACCGGCGAGGTAGATCGACGGGTACTTCATCGTCACCTTGGAGCCGATGTTGCCGTCGATCCACTCCATCGTGGCGCCCTCGTGCGCGATCGCACGCTTGGTCACGAGGTTGTAGACGTTGTTCGACCAGTTCTGGATCGTCGTGTACCGAACGCGGGCGTTCTTCTTCACGATGATCTCGACGACGGCCGAGTGCAGCGAGTCCGACTTGTAGATCGGGGCGGTGCAGCCCTCGATGTAGTGGACGTAGGAGTCCTCGTCCGCGATGATCAGCGTCCGCTCGAACTGACCCATGTTCTCGGTGTTGATCCGGAAGTAGGCCTGGAGCGGGATCTCGACGTGGACGCCCTTGGGGACGTAGACGAACGAGCCGCCGGACCACACGGCCGTGTTCAGCGCGGCGAACTTGTTGTCGCCGGCCGGGATCACGGTGCCGAAGTACTCCTGGAAGAGCTCGGGGTGCTCGCGGAGTGCGGTGTCGGTGTCCATGAAGATGACACCCTGCTGCTCCAGGTCCTCGCGGATCTGGTGGTACACGACCTCGGACTCGTACTGCGCGGCGACACCGGCGACGAGGCGCTGGCGCTCGGCCTCGGGGATGCCGAGCTTCTCGTAGGTCGCGCGGATGTCCTCGGGGAGGTCCTCCCACGACTGCGCCTGCTTCTCGGTCGAGCGCACGAAGTACTTGATGTTGTCGAAGTCGATGCCCGTCAGGTCGGCACCCCACGTCGGCATCGGCTTGCGGCCGAAGAGCTGCAGGCCCTTGAGCCGGTTCTTGAGCATCCACTCGGGCTCGTGCTTGAGGTTCGAGATGTCGGTGACGACCTCGTCCGAGACCCCACGGCGGGCCGAGGCTCCGGCCGAGTCGGAGTCGGACCAGCCGAACTCGTATTGCCCGAGCCCTTCGAGCTCGGGACGGTCGATGAGCACGTCGGACATGGTCTCCTCGTTTCCTTCTCGCGGGGCAGCGTCTTCAGGTGTGAACCCGTGGCGTCTGGACGCCATTCCACCGCAGACCGCCGACAGGCGGACACGGTGCTGCTCCCTCGCAACGACAATGGTTCCACGCAGTCCCTGGATCGATCGGCGATCTCGGCCCATTCGGAGCCGGCGCCTGCCTAGACTTGACTGCTGCTGAACCCTCGAATCCTACAGGTTCACTGCACGGAACAACAGGAAGGCACCACCCTCGTGACTCGCGTCGGACCCCCCGTCGACCAGGATCTCCGGACCGCACGGTGGTGGTCGCTCCCCCGGGTCGTCGACCGCCGGGTCATCGCGCTGGCGTGGGCCTCGTTCGTGGTCGAGGTCGTGTTGATCGGCACCGGCGGCCTCGTCCGCCTGACCGCGTCGGGCCTCGGATGCCCCACCTGGCCCAAGTGCACGGCCGATTCGCTCGTCTCCACGCCCGAGATGGGCATCCACGGGATCATCGAGTTCGGCAACCGACTGCTCACCTTCGTGCTCGTCATCGTGGCGATCGCGATGTTCCTGGCGGTCGTCCGGATGCTCCGCACGCGCCCCGAACTGTTCTGGCTCGCGTTCGCTCAGGGCGTCGCGATCCCGGTCCAGGCCGTCATCGGCGGGCTCAGCGTGCTCACGAACCTCAACCCGTTCGTCGTCGGGCTGCACTTCGTCGTGTCCGCCGCCCTGACCTCGGTCACCGCGGCCCTGGTCTACCGGACGATGCACGGCCCGCGCACCAGCCACCGCCTCGTTCCCGGCTGGTACACCGGCGTCGTCCGCGGCACGGTCGCCGCCGTCGTGGTCACCGTGCTCGTCGGCATCCTGACGACCGGCAGCGGCCCGCACGCCGGTGCCGACGAGGCCGTCGACGGCGGCATGCTGCACCGCACGGGCTTCGACCCCGCGGTGATGGAGCACGTGCACGCCTGGCCCGCGTACGCCCTGTTCGCGCTCACCCTCGTGCTCGTCGTCGGCGCCGTCCGGCTCCGGATCTCGAGCAAGTGGGCGCTGTTGCTGCTCGTCGTCGAGTTCCTGCAGATCGCCGTCGGTCTGACCCAGGCCCGCACCGGCCTGCCCGTCGGGCTGGTGGGCACGCACATGGTGCTCGCCGGGCTGCTCGTCGGAGCCACCACGGCGGTCGTGCTCGCCACGCGCGCCAGCGCCGGTCGCGAGGCCGTGCGCGAACCACTCGACGCCGCCTGACGCCCGGGCGCGTCGCACGCGCCACACCCGTTCTGCGACACCCCACGAGTCGATGGACTCGTGGGGTGTCGTTCGTTGCACACGCATCGGGTACGTGCGCATGGTCCGTCAGTCCACGCGACGATCGACCGGTGGATCGTCGCAGAACGCGTGCGCCCCGCGCCCACGTACGCACGGGGCGGCCGGGAGGCCCGTGGCGGCGCCGCCACGGGCCTCCC
>NZ_JADKSB010000026.1:0-38175 GCF_015350935.1 Curtobacterium sp. VKM Ac-2887
CTAGACAGCTCCATCAAGCCAGGAGGCCTCGCTACGTCACAAGACCCGAAGTGTCACCAACGTCATGGCCGAGTACAGCTAGGCGCTCGCGGACACCGAGGACGATGCGGTCTCGTCGTCGGCGGCGTTCGCGAAGACGACCCCACCCCACGTGATGACGGCGATCGCGAGCACGAAGCCGACCGCGGCGATCCACCACGACGACTTCCGACGGATCCACGCGCCGATCGCCAGCACGACCGTGGCGACGCCGATCACGAACGCGCCGCCAACCGCGATGGCCGTGCCGCCGATGTACCCGCCGGGCGAGCACCCGGCCGAGGCATCGCAGGTCGCGGTCGCCGAGATGACCGCGATGATGCCGACGACGGCGGTGACGATGGTCATCACGGCGCCGAAGGCCAGCAGCAGCACGGTGGAGATCCGGTCGGCGAGCTTCGCCGGCGGGAACAACGTGGTGCCGCTGCGCTCCCAGGCCGCGCGCTGCGGGTCCTGGGGGCCGGGCGAGGACTGCGGCGGACCGCCGGGGACGTTGGACCAGGTCATGGGAGCAGTCCTACCGCGCTTCCACGCCGAACGCCTGTGCGAGCCGCTGGATCTTCTGCGCCCGACCCAGGCGGGGCAGGTCGGAACCGTCGCGGATGACCTTGCCGCGGGCCTCGAAGTCGTCGAGGAAGTCCTGCGCCCAGGCGACGTCGGTCGGCGTGGGGGAGATGACCTCGTTGATGACGGGCAACTGCTCGGTGTCCAGGCAGAGCTTGCCGGTGAGGCCGAGCGACACCGCGACCTGCGACTGCTCCCGCAGGATCGGGTGCGACGACCCCACCGTCGGGCCGTCGATCGGGCCGGGCAGGTCGCCGACGCGCGAGGCGACGACGAGCTTCGATCGCGGGTACGCCATCGCGAGGGTGTCGGCGCTCGTGCCGGTGTCGCGGCGGTAGTCGCCGGAGCCGAACGCCAGTCGGAACGCGCCCTGGGCCCGCGCGATCGAGACGGACTCCTCGATGCCGAGCGCCGACTCGACCAGGGCGATCACCGGGGTCTGGCCGCCGAGCCGGTGCCACGTGTCGGTGACCTGGGCCGGGGACTCGGTCTTCGCGAGCATCACGCCCTGCAGTCCGGGCAGGCCGCGGAGTTCTTCGACGTCGTCGGCCCAGAAGTCGGTCGTGACGTCGTTGATCCGGACCCAGGCCTCGCCGCCTCCGGCCAGCCACGCGGCGACGCCCTGCCGTGCCGAGGGCTTGGCGGCGGGGTCGACGGCGTCCTCGATGTCCAGGATGATCTGGTCGGCGCGGGACCGCTGGGACTTCTCGAACCGGTCGGTCGCGGTGCCGGAGACGAGCAGCCACGAGCGGGAGATCTCGGCGGGGACCGATCGACGCCGGTTCGGCGTGGGGGCGGACGGGGTGGTGCGGTCGTCGATGGCCATGCCCCGTTGGTACCACATCGGACGCGTTGCACCGCAGATCCGACGCGTCACACCGCAGATCTGACGTGCGGTGCGTCCGTCGGAAACCCCGAAACCTCGGTTCATTGCCAGAGAGGGCGCTCGTTCCCGCCTACAGTGTCGGATGTGTGGCGAGCGGACAGGGCGACCGACGGTGAGGACGACGTGAACGACGACGTCCCCGTCGAGGGTGCCCACGAGCGCCCGGATGACGAGCGAGACGACCGCGGTCAGCGAGACCACCGCGACGAGCGAGACGACCGAGACGAGCAGCAGGACGTGGACGAGGACCGGACCGACGACGAACCGGACCGCACGCTCCGCCCGGAACTGCAGCTGACCAGCCCGCAGGCGATCAGCCTCGGCGATCCCCGGCTGCAGGCGGGCAACGCGGCCGAACCGACGTGGGACGGCTGGCGCGGCCAGCTCACCGGCGTCGGCGGAACGAGCCCGCTCACCCACTTCAGCGACCACCCCCGCGCGCGCATCGAACTGTCGACGACGCACCCGGGCGGCCTCGCCCAGTTCATCACCGGCAAGACCACCCTGCTGTCCAGCCTGATCCGCGACGAGGTGGCGCTCCGTGCCGCCCGCGTCGCCGCCGGCCAGGTCGAGGCGAAGGGCACCGAGCTCGCCACCGTGCGCGGGATCGACGCCGTGAAGCTCGGCATCGGCATGGCCGACTGGAAGCACGGCGACGAGCAGTTCCGCGGGCCGGTGCTCCTGCGCCCGCTGGCGATCCGCCGCCACGGGCGGGACTTCGAGGTCCGGCTCCTCGGCGAACCCGTGCTCAACCCGGGTCTCGCCGACGCCCTGCACGAGCAGTTCGGCGTCATCCTCGACGCGCAGTCGTTCGTGGCACTCGCGCAGCAGGACGGCTCGTTCACCCCGAACCCCGTCATCGACCGCCTGCGTGGCCTGACCGCGCACATCCCCGGCTTCTCCGTGCACGCCCGGCTCGTGGTCTCCACGTTCGCCGAGGTCGCGACCGGTCTGGTCGAGGACACCGGCGACCTGTCCCACCCCGTGCTCGACGCCCTGGCCGGCAACCCGAGCGCCAAGTGGCAGGTCGAGCAGTCGTACCACCCGGTCGAGCAGACCCCGTCGGACGAGCGCAGCCCGGAGACCGACACGCTGCTGCTCGACGCCGACGACGAGCAGGAGAACGTGATCGCGCAGATCGCGGCCGGCAACTCCATCGTCGTCAAGACCCTGCCCGGCACCGGCGGCACCCAGACGATCGTGAACGCCCTGGGTGGCCTGGTCGCCGCGAACAAGCGCGTCCTCGTGGTGAGCCCGCGCCGTGCGACCCTGCGGGGCATCGCGGCGCGCTTCGGCGAGGTCCAGCTGCCCGGCGTCGCGGTCACACCGTCGACCCTGCGCCGTGACGTCGTCCGTGCCATCGCCCGGAACGAGAAAGCGGCCCGTCCGAACCTGCGCGAGGTCGACGACGCCCTGGTCCGGCTCCGCAAGGTGCTGAAGGACTACCGCGGTTCGCTCACCCGCAAGGACGCCGACTTCGGCGTCTCGGTGCTCGACTGCCTGGTCGAGCTCTCGCGCCTGTCGCTCCTGCCGGTCCCGCCGTCGACGACCGCGCGGCTGTCGAAGCAGTCCGTGGCGTCCATGGTCGAGGGGCGCTCGCGCGTCGCCGAGACGATGGTCAGCGCGGCCAACCTCGGTGAGTTCCGCTACGGCCCCGACGACTCGCCCTGGTACGGCGCGAAGTTCTCCACCAGCGACGGTGCCCAGCGCGCCCACCGCATCGCGAAGGACCTCGACTCCGACGGGCTGCCGACGCTGCTCCGCCGGGCGCACGACCTGGTGAGCTCGACGCACATGCGCCAGTTCACGACGATCAACGAGCTCGGCATCTACCTGCGCCTGCTCACCGAGATCCGTGACACCCTCGACCGCTTCCTGCCGGTGGTCTTCGATCGCTCGGTGTCCGAGCTCGTCGCTGCCACCGCCCCGCGTGGCGAGGGCGCTCCGATGTCGTCGACGAACCGTCGTCGCCTGAAGAAGCTCGCTCGTGAGTACGTCCGCCCCGGCGTGCACGTCTCCGACCTGCACGAGGCCCTGACCCGGGTGCAGCAGCAGCGCGTGCTGTGGCAGCGCTACGTCGCGGCCGGCGTGAACCCCGAGGTGCCCACGGGCATCGCGGACGTGCAGGTGCTGTTCTCGAACGTCGCCGAGGACCTCGCGCGGCTCGACGAGCCGCTCGGCCGGACCGAGCGCGACCGTCAGCTCGCGAACACCCCGGTCGACCAACTCGTCCCCACCATCGCCGAGCTCGCGGCCGAGTCCGACGTCCTGCACAACCTGCAGGAGCGCACCGAGCTCATGCAGACCCTGCGCGACCTGCAGCTCCAGCCGCTCATCACCGACCTGGCGAACCGGCACGTGCCGGACCTGCAGGTGCCGGCCGAGCTCGAGCTCGCCTGGTGGCAGTCCGCCCTCGAGACCATGCTCGAGTCCGACCGGGCGCTGCTCGGCGCGAACACCGACATGCTCGACCGGGTGGAGGCCGACTTCCGCCTCGTCGACGACGCCCACGCAGCCGGGGTCTCCCAGGGCCTGGCGTGGCAGCTCGCCGAGAACTGGAAGGTCGGACTCGTCGACTGGCCGGAAGAGGCCACAGCGCTGAAGACCCAGCTGCGCGAGGGTGCGATCACCTCGCGGCTGCTCCAGGACTCCGCACCGCACCTGTCCCGGTCGATCGCGCCCGTGTGGCTCGCGAGCCCGTACGAGGTGTCGCAGATCGCCGACACGATGCCGTTCGACACCGTGATCCTGGTCGACGCCGGCGCTGTGACGATCGCCGAGACCGTCGGAGCAGTCCGTCGTGCGCGCCAGACCGTCGTCTTCGGTGACCCGGTCACGCAGACGCCGTCGCCGTTCCGCATCGCCGTCGACCCCGAGCACCGTGCGCTGCAGGTCGACGAGGGCACCCTCGACGCCTTCCACGCCGACTCCGCCCTGGCGAAGCTCTCCACGCTGCTGCCGACCCTGTCGCTCTCGCGGTCGTACCGCGCCGGCGGCGAGGACCTGGCCGAGCTCGTGAACCGTCGCTTCTACGGCGGCAAGATCGAGTCGCTGCCGTGGGCCGGTTCGTTCCTCGGGCACGGCTCGATCGCGCTCGACTACGTCAGCGACGGCAAGGCCGTGCCGGACCCCGAGTCCGGCGCCGTCGAGAGCGTCGACGCCGAGGTGGACCGCGTCGTCCGCCTCGTCATCGACCACGCCCGCACCCGCCCGTCCGAGTCGCTCATGGTCATCACCGCCTCGGCGAAGCACGCCGTGCGCGTCGAGCAGGCCGTGCTGACCGCGGCGCAGGGCCACAAGGACCTGACCGAGTTCGTCATCGGCGACCGTGCCGAGCCGTTCATCGTGGCGACGCTCGAGCAGTCGGTGGCGCAGAGCCGCGACCGCGTCGTGTTCTCGATCGGCTACGGCCGCACCCCGCACGGCCGCGTCCTGCGCGACTTCGGTCCGCTCGGCAAGCCCGGCGGCGAGCGGCTGCTCGCGGTCGCGATGACCCGTGCGCGCCGCTCGATGGTGATCGTGACGTGCTTCCAGCCGTCCGACATCGAGGCCGAGCGCATGGGCCACGGCACCGTCGCCCTCGCCGAGATCCTGGCCGAGGTGCGTGCGCGCACCACCGCCGAGTACGTGCCGGACGACTCCGACCCGCTGCTCGTCGACCTGGCCCGCCGACTCGAGATGCGCGGCATCCCGGTCGCACTCGGACACCGCGGCAAGCTCGGCCTGGTGGCCGCGCACGGCGGGGTCTGCGTCACGATCGAGACCGACGCGTCGCTGGTCAAGGGATCGCTGCGCGAGTCACTCCGCCTGCGCCCCGAGGTCCTGCGCCGACTCGGATGGCACTACGTCCGCGTGCACGCGTTCCAGCTGTTCTCCGACCCGGACCGCGTCGCGAACACGGTCGCCGCCGTGCTCGGTGTCGACCGTGGCGCCACGCAGGAGATCTCGATCCCGCCGATCCCCGCCCGCCGGTGAACACGCAGGATCTCGATCCCCGCGTGCCCGCCATCGGCCCCGCACGCCGATGACCGACCGGCCGAGTCGGCGGGCCTCCCGGCCCGCCGGTCCGGTGACGCCGGAGACGGACCAGCTGGTGGGCACGTGGACGCGAGCCGACGACGCGTCGTCAGCCGCGCCTCCCGTCCGGTCAGCGTCTCCGGAACGCGACACGGACGACCTGTCGGGAGGCCCGGTGCGGCGCCGCAGACGCGTCACCACCCAGCCGGTGCCGGGCTCGGACCCCACCCCCGCGCCGGAGCCGGCGCGGCACGGATCCGGCGAGAACGATGTCCGTCTCCGGGCGGACGTCCCGCCCCACTGGTAGCAGGTAGCCTGGCCTGCGATGACTGACACCGTGCGGGAGCGCCCCGACTGGCAGACCTGGCCGAACCTGATCTCGCTGTTCCGGCTGCTGCTGATCCCGGTCTTCGTGTGGCTCGTCGTCGCCGGACACCCGGGTTGGGCGTTGGTCGCACTCGTCGTCATCGGCGTGAGCGACTGGGCGGACGGCTTCATCGCGCGCACGTTCGACCAGGGCTCGAAGCTCGGCAAGGCGATCGACCCCGTCGCCGACCGACTCGCCATCATCGCGATCGTGCTGTCGCTCGTGTTGACCGGCTTGCTGCCGTGGTGGGTCGTCGCCGTCGTCGTGCTCGTCGACCTGGTGCTCGTGGTGCTGTCGAGCGTGCTGTTCCACGGCAACCCGGACCTCGACGTCACGTGGACCGGCAAGATCCGCTCCGCGCTGCTCTTCGTGGGCCTGCCGGTGCTGCTGTTCTCGGCCGTGCACGCCGTCGACGAGAACGCGCCGTGGGTGCGGATCGTCGCACTGGTCTTCGTCTACCTCGGCACCGTGGGCCACGTCCTGGCGGGTATCCAGTACGCGACGGCGATGTTCGCCAAGCGCCGAGCGGTCACGGCCGCCTGACGCGCCCCCTGCCGCAGCGTGACGCCGGCTGCGGCCGGTAGCGCACGATCGCGCCCCCGAACGGGCATCGCGCCCCGAAGAGTCGGGGCGCGATGGCCGTGGAGGGGCGCGATCGCGGCGCTTTCGGCGGGGACGACCCTGCTAGAGCTTCGTCGAGCCGCCGATGCCGGGTCCCTCGGGAGCGGTGTTCGGGGCGATGTGCGCGCCGGTTCCCGTGCTCGTGGAGACGCCGTTCTGGGAGCGGAGCAGGTCGCGGATCTCGAGCAGCACCTCGACGTCCGTCGGGGGCACGTCCTGCGGGGTCTGCTCCTCGTCGTTCTTGACGCGCTCGAACGCCACCTTCTTCAGGTGGTTCACGGGTACGACGAGCGCGAAGTACACGACCGCGGCGACGATGACGAAGTTGAGCACCGCGCCGATGATCGCGCCGAACAGGATCTTCGCGTCCCCGCCGGAGACCGTCGGGATGTGGACGACGAGCGCCTTGTCGAGGCTCGACGCGTTGAAGACCGCGCCGATCAGGGGGTTGATGAGGCTGGTGACGATCGCGGTGACGATCGCGGTGAACGCAGCACCGATGACGACTGCGACGGCCAGGTCGATGACGTTGCCGCGGAGCAGGAACTCCTTGAAGCCCTTCACGGGACTCCTTCCGGTCGAGGACAGCCGCCGGACGGCGACCCCATCAACCTATCGGCGAGGAGCGCTCGTGGTCAGGAGGCGCTGGGCTTCGGCGTGCTCGGCTTCGACTCGGTCTTGGCCGGGGCGGACTTCGTCTCCGACTTCGCCGGCGTGCTCGACGAGCCCTCGGACTTCGGCGCCGGGCGCGAGTCGGTGCGGTAGAAGCCGCCGCCGTTGAACGTCACGCCGACGGGGGAGAACACCTTGCGCAGGACACCGCCGCACACCGGGCACTCGGTCAGGGTGGCGTCGGAGAACGACTGCTTGATGTCGAACGCGTTGTCGCACTCGGTGCAACGGTACGAGTAAGTAGGCACGTCAGCTCCGGAACGTGATGATGCGCGACGGCGTGATGATGCCGTCGACGGGTTCGTCGTGGGGTTCGCGCGGGACCTCGTCGAGGTACTCCGCGTCGAAGATCACAGCATAGACGGGCGGGCGCTTCGCCATGGACCCGAGGGTCTTGTCGTAGTAGCCGCGACCCCATCCCATCCGGACGCCGTCGTGCCCGACCGCAGCCGCGGGGGCGAGGATCGCGTCGACGTCGTTGATGGCGATCGGGGACAGGACCTCGCCGACGACCTCGGGCATGCCGAAGATGCCCTCGGTCTCGCTCTCACCGTCGCCGACCGCCCAGTCGAGCAGGCCGTCCTCGCGGGTGACCGGCAGCAGCACCCGGATGTCGTGCGCGAACGCCCAGTTCAGGAACGGCCGGACGTTCGGCTCGTCCGACGCCGACAGGTAGAGCGCCAGCGAGGTGACCTGGCGCTCCTCGGCGAAGCGCTGCAGGGTCGCGGTGAGCGCCGCACTGTCCGCGTCGCGTTCCGTCGTGGTCCGGGTGCGCCGCCGCTGCCGGAGTTCGGCTCGCAGGGCGCGCTTCTCGTTCCCGAGATCAGCGATCATGCGCAGGAGTCTACCGAGCGCATCCGTTGCGGCTTCCCGCCGGGAAACGCGCTGATGCCGTGTCCCCAGTAGCGATGACATGCCCCGGAAACCCGGATCGGATACGGTCTGGGGCATGGGCTTCCAGATTTCCAAGGCGGTGATCCCAGCGGCAGGGCTGGGCACTCGCTTCCTCCCCGCGACCAAGGCGATGCCGAAGGAGATGCTCCCCGTCGTCGACAAGCCAGCCATCCAGTACGTGGTGGAAGAGGCTGTCGACGCAGGACTCACCGACGTCCTGATGATCACGGGCCGCAACAAGAACGCACTCGAGAACCACTTCGACCACGTGTCGGAGCTCGAGGAGACCCTGAAGAAGAAGGGTGACCACGAGAAGCTGCAGAAGGTCAACCAGTCGACGGACCTCGCCGACATGCACTACGTGCGTCAGGGCGACCCGCTCGGCCTCGGCCACGCGGTGCTCCGCGCGAAGATGCACGTCGGCCGCGAGCCGTTCGCCGTGCTCCTCGGCGACGACATCATCGACGCCCGCGACCCGCTGCTCAAGCGCATGATCGAGGTCCAGGGCGAGAAGAACGCCACGATCGTGGCGCTGCTCGAGGTCCCCGAGTCGCAGACCCACCTGTACGGCATCGCCACGGTCGAGCCGACCGACACCGACGACGTCGTGAAGATCACCGGGCTCGTCGAGAAGCCCCCGCAGGGCGAGGCGCCCTCGAACCTGGCCATCATCGGCCGCTACGTCATCCGCCCCGAGGTCTTCGACGTCCTCGAGAAGCAGGAGCCCGGCAAGGGCGGCGAGATCCAGCTCACCGACGCGCTCATGAAGATGGCGAGCGCCGAGGAGTGGACCGGCGGCGTGTACGGCGTCGTGTTCCGTGGACGCCGGTACGACACCGGTGACAAACTCGACTACATCAAGGCGATCGTGCAGCTCGCCTCGGACCGCGAAGACCTCGGCCCCGACCTCAAGTCGTGGCTGAAGGAGTTCAACGCGGGCGAATGAGTCGGCCATCCCGCCCGGGACCGTGCACACGGACCCGGGCGGGACACCCCGTCCCGCACAGCGGCGGGATCCCGGAGGAACCAAGCGATGACGACGATCCCGACCCTGTCCCACGGGCGGGTCACCATCCGGCCCCTCCGGCTCCGTGACACGCGCGACCTCGACCTCGCGCTCGCGTCGAACCGTTCGTGGCTCCGCACTTGGGAGGCCACGAACCCCTCAGGACACGTCTCCACCGACGTCCGCGGCAGCATCCGCGCGCTCCAGGCCAACGCCCGCGCGGGACTCGGACTGCCGTTCGCGATGGAACTCGACGGCCGGTTCGTCGGGCAGCTGAACGTCTCCGGCATCACCTACGGATCCCTGGCCAGCGCCTCGATCGGCTACTGGGTCGTCGAGGACGCCGCCGGACACAACGTGACCCCGATCTCGGTCGCCCTGGCCGTCGACCACTGCTTCCGCGCGGTCGGCGTGCACCGCATCGAGATCTGCATCCGACCCGAGAACGCCCCGTCGCTGCGCGTCGTCGAGAAGCTGGGCTTCCGGTACGAAGGGCTGCGCCGCCGGTACATCCACATCAACGGAGACTGGCGCGACCACTTCTGCTTCGCGCTCGTCGCCGAAGAGGTCCGCGAGGGCGTCCTCGAGCGCTGGGTCCGCGGGCAGGTGCCGCCCGGCCTCGGTGCCGTGCCGCTCGCGGCCCGTGACGAAGCGGCGCTGCCGATCACCACCACGCCGCGTCTCTGACGGGAGGCCCGTGGCACGTCCCACGGATTCCGCCGCGACACGCGCAACACGCGTTCCGCAATCACGCGACGGGGATACCCCCGCCCCTACCGTGTCCCCATGGCAGGAATCGGCTCGTGGGGTGGCGGCATCGTCCTGCTCGTCGCGGCCGTCCTCTGGCTCGTCTACCTGATG
Organism: Curtobacterium sp. VKM Ac-2887; assembly: GCF_015350935.1. Classification (NCBI taxonomy): domain Bacteria; kingdom Bacillati; phylum Actinomycetota; class Actinomycetes; order Micrococcales; family Microbacteriaceae; genus Curtobacterium; species Curtobacterium sp. VKM Ac-2887. Next base: position 9,928 of record NZ_JADKSB010000026.1, read on the forward strand.
CCGTCGTGGGCTGCCCGACGCCAGTACCTGGCCACCGAACGCAACGCGATCCGACTGCAGCAGACACTGCGGATCCTGGCGCAGACCGCTGAACTGCCCGACGAGGTCCGTGTCGAGATGAACGCGAAGTCCCTGGCCGAGGCGCAGCGCGTCGCCCGGTCCGAAGAGGCCAAGCGCACCGCGATCGTCCGCGCCCACGAGGCCGCACGTCAGCGCGAGATCACCCGTCGGCTCGCGGAGCAGGCTCCCGTCCTCGAGCGTGCGTCGTCGGTGCCCGCACTGACCGCGATGCGCATGCGACGCTCCCGGCTCGGAGCCACCCTGTTCGGCACGCTCGGCGTCGTCGTCGCGCTCGTCGTCTTCGTCGCAGCGCCCGCCCTGTGGCTCGTCGGTGTCGCGGGGCTCCTCGCCGCGGGTGGGTCCGCAGCGGTCCTTGCCCAGCTGCACCAGGTGGCGACGGCACGGAAGACCCGTGTCGCGGCGGCCGAGGCGGGCGCGACCCGTGCCTCCCGGCCTGCGAGCACGTGGACGGACCCGGCGCCGCCGCTGACGACCGAGCAGTCCGCAGAACCCGCGCAGGACCGCAGCTGGACCCCGAACCGGGTGCCGAAGCCGCTGTACGTGGAGCGACCGACAGCGCCCGCTGCCTCGCCGGAGTCGTCCGCCGAGCTCGCTGCGCGACTCAAGGAGCGCGTCGCCGAGGCCAAGGCGGAGGCGGATGCCGAAGCCGCTGCCATCCGAGCGGGCGAGGCCGACCCGTCGCTCGCCCGGGTGTCACGTATGCGGCCCGAGCTCGAGGACGCTGCCGCGTCGCTGTCCGCCCACGATCAGGGGCGTCTCGCCGAGCGGCTGGGGCTGCGTGCTCCCGCAGTACCGGAGCTCGTCGCGGAGACGCCGGACGAGCCGACCACGCCGACGGGTCCGCCGAGCAAGTGGGCCGGCATGGGTGTCCTGGACGACGACGCGTACCAGCAGGCCGACCTCGACGCGATCATGCGTCGGCGCCGCGCGGTCTGACCCGCGGCACCAGCGGCACGCCGAACGGCTCTCCACGATTTCGGATCGGCCGAACGGTGGTGCTAGTGTGATCGAGCACTTGGGGCTATGGCGCAGTTGGTAGCGCGTCTCGTTCGCAATGAGAAGGTCAGGGGTTCGAATCCCCTTAGCTCCACCAGGTAGCAACACGAACGGCCCGGAACCCACAGGTTCCGGGCCGTTCTGCTGTCGTCGTGCTGTGGACGAACAGGGGTGGTGTGTTGTCCGACGCACCGCCTTAGACTCCCCGTGCGCCGGTGGGCGCTTCCGGCCCGCCGGGCCCGACCAGGGGGAGAGCATGTTCCGTATCAGTCGTCTCATCGCGACCGTCGCGACCACGGTGGTCGTCGTCGCCGGCATCGTCGCCGTCGGTCCGTCCTCCACCGCGTCCGCAGCGGTCACCCCGCTGGGAGTCGACATCTCCTGGCCGCAGTGCGGCCGCCAGGTCCCGACCGACCAGGCGTTCGGCATCGTCGGCGTCAACGGCTCCCTCGGCAACACCACGAACCCGTGCCTCGCCGAACAACTCGCGTGGGCTGGGCGGTCGGTCGGGGGTTCGACCCAGCCGAAGACGCAGCTGTACGTGCTGTTCGCCAATCCGGGCCTCGCGGCGTCGGTCTGGCCCACGTCGAACAGCTACCAGGGCACGGTGCCCACCAACCCGTTCGGCAAGTGCGTGACCAAGGGTGGCAAGAAGCAGGTCACCCTGGCGTGCTCCTTCATGTACGGGTACGCCCGCGGGTACGACGACGTGAAGAGCCGTGGCGTCGCGAGCCCGTCCGCGTACCGCTGGTGGCTCGACGTCGAGACGGGGCTGTCGTACCAGCGGGACACTGCCCAGAACCGCGCGGCGATGCAGGGCATGATCGTCGGGCTCAAGGCCGGTGGCGTGCGCACGATCGGCATCTACTCGAACGGTTCGCAGTGGAAGACCATCGCGGGCACGGTCAAGTCGAGCAGCCCGCTGCGCGGCCGGTCGAACTGGATCGCGATCGGCAAGGGCACGATCACCAAGGCACGGAAGACCTGCGCCGGGACACCCCTGTCGGGCGGCAAGATCGCGATGGTCCAGGTCGAGGTCCCCTACGGTTCCAGGACCATCGACCGCGACGTCTCCTGCACCTGACCGGCTCGAGGCCGACGGGCCCGGTGCCAGCTGGCACCGGGCCCGTCGTCCGTCATCGTGCCGAGCGGACCCGCCACGGCCTGAGTGTCAGCTCGCGAAGCTGTCCGTCAGGACACCCGCCTGCGCGAAGGACGTGTGGATCGCGTTCGCGGCCTGCTCGAAGGCGCGGTTGCCACGCGAGATCCCGATCGCCCCGCCCTTGATCGCGGACTTGCCGGAGCCGCGCAGCAGTCGAGCGACGGTGCGGCCGTCCGCGGTGACCATGATCTGCACGTCGAGCCGGGTGTGGAAGGTGCGGTCGTTCGCGAGACCGCCGATGAGGAGCGTCAGCCCCATGCTGCCGCGGGTGGCCCGGAGCGCGCCCTGTTCGGCGTCGTCGACGGTGTAGCCCTCGCGGGCGAGGGCCTCGCGCACCCGTGCGCGAGCGGTCTCGGGGTCGGTGGCGACGAAGAAGTCGTGGCTCTCGGGCATGGTCTGCTGATCCTCTCGAACGCGTCCGTGCGGACACGGAGGACGCTCGCCCCCCGGAGACGATCATGCCGTGTCGGAACGTCAGGTGCGTCGCTTACGCTGGCTGTGTCATGACTGCCTCGATGAACCGCCGCGCACTCCTGTCCCTCGCCGGTGTCGCCGGGATCGGGCTCGCGGTCGCCGCGTGCTCGTCCGGCAGCGACGATGCCGGCAAGAAGAACGGCAGCGGCAAGAGCGACAACGCCGGGGACGGCAACGCCGGCAAGAGCACGACCACCCCGAAGCCCGTCGCGAAGTCGTTGACCCCGGCGCAGGTCCCGCTCGTCGGCGGCGTCACGGTCACCGTCGCTGGCACCGGCCTCGCCGCGGTCAAGGGCGTCACCGTCGGCGGGGTGGCCGCGCGCGACGTCACGGCCACGGGCACGAAGGTCACCTTCACGGCCCCGCACCAGGCGATGTACACCGCTGGTGACGCCGCCGTCGCGCTCTTCACCGAGTCGATCGAGCCGAGCCCGTCCGCCAACCAGTCGTCCGACGGCAACGGCAGCGCCGCGAACGACGGGCAGACCGGCGCGACGCAGGACTCGGCCACGGCGACACCGACCCCCACGGCTGCGCCGGTGCCCGATGCGTCCACCGCGGTGGCGACGTCGTCGATGGCCTACGCCGCGCTGACCGATGTCGACCGGCAGCTCCAGTACGCGATGGCGCACTGGAAGGACTACAACCTGTCCGAGTACGGCACCATGAACCCGATCGGTGGCGACTGCGCGAACTACGTCTCCCAGACGCTCATCGCCCGCGGTTGGGAGCAGCGCTCCGACTGGTACAACCGGGCTGCCGGTGCCGAGCACAGTGCCACGTGGACGTACTGCCCGACGATGGACCCGTGGCTCGAGACGAACGCCGCGGAGTTCGGTCTGACGCGTCGGAGCTCGGACGAGCGCGACGAGGTCAAGGTCGGCGACATCGTGTTCTACGACTGGAACGCGAACGGATCGCCGGACCACACCACCATCGTGTCCGAGGTCTTCACCGAGCCCGACGGCACCATCCGCATCAAGTCGGCGAGCCACAACCAGGACGGCCCGTACCGCGACCTCGACGAGATGATCACGGTGCAGCACCCGGGCGGGACGGCCTGGTTCCACACCTTCGACGCGTAGCCCGACGGGCCCGCGCAGCGCTCAAGCGCACCGCGAGCCGCTCAGGGGTACCCGAGGAACCAGAGCAGCACGATCGCGACGGGCTGCAGGCACACCCCGACCACGAGCCACGTCACCGCTCGCCGCCGCGTCCGCACGAACACGTCCGACCCGAGCAACGGCGCCATCGGCATGAGCAGCCGCGGCAACGACTGCTGCGGCAGGAACACCGCGACCAGGTACAGCCCGTACGACGCCGTGAACGCGAGCACGTCCGGTCCGAGGGACCGGGTGCTCCTGCGCGAGAAGAACCACACCGCGCCGACGAGCACCGCGACGACGAGCACGATGCCGAGCGGTCCGAGCCACGTCGAGGCCATCGTGAACCACGGCGTCAGCGGGGCGAAGTGCTGTCGCCCGACGAACCCCACCCACCACGACAGTTCGGTGTCCAGGTAGGCGTTCGGCCGCCCGGTCACCGCCGAGGCGATCACCGGCCACGCCAGACCCGCCGCCGCGACGACGAGGCCGGAGACCACGATCGCGATGCGGTCACGCCACGGGAACACCTCGGCAGGTCGAGCAGACCGGCGGGACCCGACCCACCGGACGACCAGGTGCACGGCCAGCGCCACGGCCAACGCGAGGACCCCGGGTTTCGTGAACGCCGCGACCACCCCGGGCGGCGCGATCAGCCAGTACCGCCGTCGGACCAGCGCCAGCAGCGCTCCGAACAGCAGCACGAGCAGCAGGCTCTCGGCGTAGGCGACCTGCAGCAGGAACCCGGTCGGCGCGAACGCGAACAGTGCGGTGGCCCAGCGGGCCCGGTGCGAGCAGCCCACCGCGAGCACGAGCCGGTACAGCAGGACGCAGGCCCCGGCGCCGGCGATAGTCGCGACGAGCACGCCCGCGACCCAGAACGACGCACCCGTCAGGGCCATGACGGCACGCACGATGGCCGGGAACACCGGCAGGAACGCCCAGGCGTTCGGCGCGACGTGGCCCGCATCGTCGAGGGGGAGCGTGGCCGGGTACCCGTGCTCCGCGATGGTCCGGTAGAACGAGGCGTCCCACGATCCGGAGAACGTGAAGAACGACGGGTCCTGCCGGTACGACGCGAACGTCCAGTCGTTCGCGGTCGCCAGCACGTACATGGTGGCGAGCAGCAACGTGCTGACCAGGCGCGAGGCGGCCCAGATGAGCAGGGGCGCGGTCCACGCGCTGCGGGGTCCGGTCAGCAGGCTGCGCACCCCCGACCGGGAGGCCCGGCTCGTCTCCGCCACGCTCGTCACCCGCCCGATCCTCGCAGACCAGGGCCCGTGCCCGCGTCAGCGGGCGGCCACGCGTTGGGCTGCGCGCCGACCTGCCCTCATGGTGAGCAGCGGTGGTCGGGTCCGTTTTCCGGACCCGACCATTCCTGCTCACGAAGTGCGGGCCTCCCGGCTAGCGACCGGTGACCGCGCGACGGATCTGCTCGATCGGGACCTTCGGGGAGCGGTCGGCGTTGAGCAGGCCGTTCGTCTCCTGCATGGTGTCGGTCAGCTGCGTGTAGCAGGAGCCGGCCAGGAACGAGCTCGCCCGGATCGCGTCGTACAGTGCCGTGATGCGGGTGACCCAGTCGTCGCCGTCGGTGGCCGAGGTGTAGCCCCAGCCGTCCTCGCGCTGTGCACCCGGCTGGTAGTTCACGCCACCGAACTCGGTGAGCATCACCGGCTGGCCGAGGTCCTGCGCGCCACCCACGAGCACCCAGCGGTCCGACGGGCCGAAGTGGGTGAACAGCGCCGTGCGTGCTGCGTCGTCGGCGTAGGTGCGGGCGAGTGCGTCGCCTGCACCCTCGTAGTCGTGGATCGTGACGATGTCGGAGTTGGTGTGCTCCCACCCGTCGTTCGAGATCACCGGACGCGTCGGGTCGATCGCCCGCGTGACGTCGGCCAGGGACCGGGCGTAGGCCTGCTGCGCCGGGTCGGTGGCGATGTGCTGCACGCCCCAGCTCTCGTTCGCCGGCACCCACGTGACGATCGACGGGTGCGAGGCATCACGCTCGACGGCGTCCATCCACTCGCGCATCAGGCGCTGGACGGCTCGCGGCGAGAAGGCGTAGGCACCGGGGGCCTCGCCCCAGACCAGGATGCCGAGTCGGTCCGCCCAGTACAGGAACCGGGGGTCCTCGATCTTCTGGTGGTTGCGGGCCGCGTTGAAGCCGAGCTCCTTGATGAGCTCGACCTCGCGGCGCAGTGCTCCGCGCGACGGCGCGGCGATGTGCGAGTCCGGCCAGTAGCCCTGGTTCAGGACACTGCGGACGTCGTAGCTGTGGCCGTTCAGCAGGAAGGTGCCGCCGTCGACGCCGACGGTGCGGAGCCCGAAGTAGGACGCGACGGAGTCGATCGGCGTCGTGCCGGTACGGGGGAGGAGCGAGACCGTGGCGTCGACCAGGCGCGGGGCGTCCGGGGTCCACTGCAGTTCGTCCTCGGCCTGCCCGTTCGTCTGGCGCGCGATCGGCACGACCACGTCGAACTCGTCCGAGGTGTCGCCGAGCGTGGCCTCGACGGTGGCGAGGTGCTCGTCGCGCTCGTCCCACCGGGCGACGACGCGCATGCGCTCGCCGCCGGTGCGGCCGCCCGCGATCCGGACCGTCAGGCGGACTGTGGCGTGGTCGACGTTCGTCCAGCGCAGGTACTCGATCGAGGCGGTCGGCACGGCTTCGAGCCACACGGTCTGCCAGATGCCGGTGGTGCGGCGGTACCAGATGGCGTGCGGGTCCTCGTGCCAGTCCTGCTTGCCGCGGGGCTGGGTCAGGTCGTGCGGGTCGTCCTCGGCGCGGACGACCAGGGTGTGGACGGCGTCGGGGTCGGTGGCGAGGGCGTCGGTCACGTCGAACGAGAACGGCGTGTGGCCGCCCTCGTGCTCGCCGACGAACTGGCCGTCGATCCAGACGCGGGCGCGGTAGTCGACGGCGCCGAAGTGCAGGACGAGTCGGGGTGCGGCGGTGCCGTGACCGGCGGCCTCGAGGTCGGCGCGGGTGATCGCACGGGAGTACCAGACCACCGGGTGGAAGCCGGGCTCGTCGATGCCCGAGGCGACGGACTCGGGCGGGAACGGCACGACGATGTCGCGGGCGTCGGGGAACCCGGTGCTCCAGGCGGTGTCGTCGCCGTCGTTCCGGAAGGACCACGTGCCGTCGAGGTCAGCCCACGCGGTGCGGAGCATCTGCGGCCGGGGGTAGGTGCCGTCCTGCCGCGAGGCGAGGGGGAGTGCGGGAGCGGATGCGGTGTCAGGTGCGGCCACGGTGCCGTCGAGCGTGCTCATGGGTCCATGCTCCCGCGCTGGTACATCGTTGTAAAGAGTGTCGCAACGATTGCCATCCGGAGAACCCGGCGGTCGCCTGGGGGCGACGTCAGGCGATCGCGGCGTCGCGCGTCAGGACCATCACGTCCATGCGTCCCTGCTGCACGACGTCGCCGCGCTGGTTCCGCAGTGAGACCGTCCGCTCGACGATGCCGGTCGTGCCGGAGCTCGTCAGGCGCGTCGACAGGATCTCGACCTCGCAGGTCACGGTGTCCCCGATGAACACCGGCGCGGTGAACCGCCACTGGTCGATCCCGAGCAGTGCCACGGCCGACCCCTCGAACACCCCGGTCCGTGCGATCAGCCCCAGGCAGAGCGAGGTGCCGAGCAGCCCGTGCACGACCCGCTGGCCGTACCGGGTCTTGCCGGCGAACTCGACGTCGGTGTGCACCTGGTTGTTGTCGTTCGTCCACGAGGCGAAGGACACGACGTCCGCCTCGGTGATCGTGCGACCCGGGGTCGTGAAGGTCTGTCCGGCGGCGAGGTCCTCGAGGTAGTGGGGCACGTCCGCGATTCTCGCAGAGGAGCGCGACGAGCCTCACGCCCGGCCGCGCTCACAGTCGGGCGAGCACCTTCCGCGAACGTCGCAGCCCCCGCTCGAGCACGGCGTGCTCGGCCGTCGCCAGCGCCCCGTACCCGAAGGTGTCGGCGCCGTCCCGGGCCGCGGGCCCGGAGAGCCGCCGGTAGGCATCTGCCGCGTGTGCCGCGTCGAGGGCGTCACCGAGCGTCTCCTGCACCCGCCGCAGCCGGCCGAGCCGCCGCTTCCCGAGGTCGGCGACGTCACCGGCTGCCTGCAGCGCGTACCGCAGGCGCCGTGCCGCCTTCCGGATCTCGTGCAGGACGTCGAGACCCGCCGCACCACCGTCGAGCAGTCGTCGGACCCGAGCGCGCTCGCGGTCGATGCGCTTCGCCACGAAGGCAGCGGCCGCGTCGTCGGCGTGCGGTCCGGCCGGGGCGCGGAGCAGCAGGCGATCGAGCGCGTCGAGGGTGCGGAACCAGTCGTCCGAGCGCAGTGCCTGGCGGAGTTCCGATGCGGCCGCGCTGCGGAGTGCCGCCGCCTGCTCGCCGATCCGGTCCAGCGTCGGCGCGTCGACGAAGCCCTCGGGGGCCCGCGCCGCTGACCGGAACAGCCCGCCGTGCAGGACCTCGGCATCGCGGGCGACCCCGGCGACACGTCCGGCTTCGGCGAGGGCGGCCCGCAGTGCCTCGGTTGCCTCGCGGTCGAGGGCTCCGCGGTACGCCGCGAGCACGCTCCGCAGCCGACGGACCACCTTCCGGAAGTCGTGCACCGACTCGTGGTCGTCGGCGCGGGCTCGGGGGTCGACCGCGACGAGGTCGGCGCGCAGCGACTCGAGGACCCGCAGCACGAACGCCGCAGCGGTGCCCGAACGTGGTCGCTTCGCCCGGTTGCCGCGCCGCTCCGGGGCGAGCACGGGGGCGGGCGCAACCGCGACCGCCGAGGTCGACGGCGGCTCGGTGGCCGCGTCGTCCAGCGCTCGCTCCGCGGCCCGTGCCGTGGTGCCGTCCCGCCCGTCGTCCGACAGGGCCCACCACCGTGCGGACCGCAGCACGGAGGTGTCCGGGTCGCCTTCGTCCACCCGGACGTCGGCGATCTCGGCTCGGACCCGACCGTCCTTGCCGCGCAGGGTCACGAGCGTCGTCGTGGTGTCCCGGAGGCGGACCGTCGCCACCGCCCGCCCGCGCAGGAACACCTCGACCCCGTCACGCGGGGGCTGCTCGCCGTCCGGTCGATCGAGGTCCGCGCCCACCGGCACCGGGCCGTCGCCGTGGTCGAGGCTCCAGGCGCCGTCCTGGGCGCGGGTGAGCGTCACCCCTTCGGCCGCGAGCACGTGCTCGTCGGAGTCCCACACGGTCTCGCGGAGTGTCACGGGCTCGTGCCGTTCGACGGCGGATGCGAGGGGCTCGAGTGCTGGCAGTCGGCGGTCGTCGGGGATCCGCCAACTCCGGCGGGGATCGGTGCGGGCGGTGTCGGGGGGCGGGGTGCTGGCTCGGCATGTCCGCAAGTGTCGTCCGCCAGCACCCGTGCGGTCCGAGCGCAGGCGCGTTCTGTGGACGGGCGGCCCAGAACCGCGAGCTGTGCAGGGATGAGGAACGGACTCGGCACCTCGCCAGCACTCGGCGCGTACGGTCCGCTGCATGAGCGACGGAGCCCGCCACCCCAGCGACACCGCACCCGACACCCGCGACACCGCACCCTCGAGCGCCACGGCACCCCCGAGCGACACAGCCCCGAGCGCCACGGCCCCGAGCGACCACGACCTCGAGTCCTGGATCGCCGACCGCCGGTGGTACGCCTCGAAGGGGTCCGTGCCGCGCCTCCGCACCCTCTCCACCGCCGACGGCACCCGGCTCGTCCTCGACGAAGCCCCCGCAGCACCCGCGGCTCCGGTCCTCTACCAGTCACCCGTGACCAGCGGCCCCGACGGCACGATCGCCGACGCCACCACCGACCACGCGTGGATCACGGCGCTCGCCGCACGCATCGACGCGGACCCGCAGAGCCTCCGCCCCATCGGCACCGTCACGGCTGCCCGCGTCCTGACCGGCGAGCAGTCCAACACCTCGGTCATCTGCGACACCGAGTCCGGTGCCCGCGTCATCATCAAGGTGTTCCGCGTCCTGCACCACGGCGACAACCCCGACGTCACGACGCAGCTCGCGTTGTCCGCAGCCGGCAGCGCACGCGTCCCCCAGGTCTACGGCGCACTGCGGGGCAGCTGGCCCGACGTCGGGCAGGGCAGCGGCACGGCGACCGGTCACCTCGCGTTCGCGCAGGAGTTCCTGCCGGGCCTCGAGGACGCCTGGCGCGTGGCCCTCGAGGAAGCGCACGCCGGCACGCCCTTCGGCGATCGGGCCGAGCAGCTCGGGGCGGCGCTCGCCGACGTCCACCGCACCCTCGCCGAGGCACTACCGTCCGAGCCCGCCGACGAGGCGCGACGACGGACCGCCGTCGCGACGATGCACGAGCGGCTCGACACCGCCGCGCGCGAGGCCCCGGCGGTCGCCGAGCACGCAGACGCGATCCGAGCGGTGTACGCGGCGGCGACGGCGACGCCCTGGCCGGACCTGCAGCGCATCCACGGCGACCTGCACCTCGGGCAGGTGCTCGCTGCCCCCGAGCCGCGCGGGTGGGTCTTCCTCGACTTCGAGGGGGAGCCGCTCCGTCCCCTGGCCGAACGCTCGTTGCCGGACGTCACGCTCCGTGACGTGGCCGGCATGCTCCGGTCGTTCGACTACGTCGCCGGAGCCCTGGCGCACGACGCGGAACCGGTCGACGCAGCGGGCTGGGCGGACGAGGCACGCGTGCGGTTCCTCGACGGGTACCAGCGGGGGACCGGCACCGACCTCGGCGCACACCGGGAGCTCCTGGATGCGTTCGAGCTCGACAAGGCCGTCTACGAGGTCGTCTACGAGACCCGGAACCGACCCGACTGGGTCGGCATCCCGCTCACGGCCGTCACGCGCCTGGTCGGCCGCAGCGGGTCCTGACCGCGCACCCGAAGGCGGACGGGAGGCCCGTGGCGATCCCGCCACGGGCCTCCCGTCGAACGCCGTGACGGACAGTGCCCGTCGTGCGTCAGCCGCCAGCCGTCAGTTGACGGGGCCGGTGTACTTCTCGCCCGGTCCGGCGCCCGGTGCGTCCGGGATCGCCGACGCCTCGCGGAACGCGAGCTGCACCGAGCGCAGCCCGTCGCGCAGCGGACGGGCGTGGTGGTCGCCGATCTCGGTCGCCGCGGCGGTGACCAGTCCGGCCAGTGCGGTGATGAGCTTGCGCGCCTCGTCCAGGTCGGTCTGCTCCTGGGGGTCGTCGGCCAGGCCGACCTTCACGGCGGCGGCACTGAGCAGGTGCACGGCCACGGTGTTGATGAGTTCGACGGCCGGCACCTCCGAGATGTCCCTGGCGGCGTCGATGCCGCTGCCGTCGTCGTCGATCGGGGTGTCGGTCACGGTGCTCCTCTGCTAGACTCGCTCGCGGCAGATGCTGTCCGTGTGCCATCAGGTTCTCCTGAAGCGCTCGGACGGTGTCACGAAAGAGGAGTCTCTCCCACCCGCGGCCGCGTTCCACCAGGCTACCGGGTCACCACCGCTCCACGAGTGCACAGCAACTGGGTGCACACGTCGGTCGGGTCCACGGATCCGACGCAGGGCGGCTGCCGAACGGGTTCCGATCCGTGCGTCAGATCTCCTCTCTCGTGCTGTCGTCCAGGGCAAACGTCCCGGACGACCACCACCTGATTGAAGGAGCTCCGCATCACCGATCCCCGTACCAACGACCGAATCCGCGTTCCCGAAGTCCGACTCGTCGGCCCGCAGGGTGAGCAGGTCGGCGTTGTCCCGATCGCCATGGCACTGCGCCTCGCGCAGGAAGCCGAACTGGATCTGGTCGAGGTCGCGCCGAACTCGAAGCCGCCCGTGGCCAAGATCATGGACTACGGCAAGTTCAAGTACGAAGCCGCTCAGAAGGCCAAGGAAGCCCGTCGCAACCAGGTGAACACGGACCTGAAAGAGGTCCGTTTCCGCCTGAAGATCGACGTGCACGACTACGAGACGAAGCGCAAGCGCGCCGAGGGGTTCCTCCTCGGTGGCGACAAGGTGAAGGCGATGATCCTCTTCCGTGGCCGCGAGCAGTCGCGTCCGGAGCAGGGTGTCCGTCTCCTCCACAAGTTCGCGGAGGAGATCGCCGAGTTCGGCGTCGTCGAGTCCCGTCCCACCCAGGACGGCCGCAACATGACGATGATCATCGCCCCCCTGAAGAACAAGTCCGACGTCAAGGGCGAGCAGAACGCGAAGCGCGCTGCACAGAAGGCCGAGCGTCGTGCCACCGAGCACGCTGCGAAGGACCACTCAGACGCCGAGACCGAGACCGAGGCCCCGGCCGAGGTTTCCGCGCAGGACACGGCACCGGCCAAGAGCGACGCTCCCGCCGAGTAGGTCACCCAGACCGACCCCGCAACGACGCGGCTCCCATCCATCCCACGGAAAGGCACCACCATGCCCAAGCAGAAGACCCACTCCGGGTCGAAGAAGCGCTTCAAGATCACCGGTACCGGCAAGGTCATGAAGCAGCAGGCCGGTATGCGTCACAACCTCGAGGTCAAGAGCTCCAAGCGCAAGGCCCGCCTGAACGAGGACCAGGTCCTCTCCAAGGCAGACGCGAAGAACGTCAAGAAGCTCCTCGGCCACTGAGCCCCCGGATCGTAAAGGAATAGTGCAATGGCACGAGTAAAGAGAGCGGTCAACGCCGCCAAGAAGCGCCGCGTCATCCTCGAGCGCGCCGAGGGTTACCGCGGCCAGCGTTCGCGTCTGTACCGCAAGGCCAAGGAGCAGGTCACCCACTCCCTGGTCTACGCGTACCGCGACCGTCACGCGAAGAAGGGCGAGTTCCGTCGCCTGTGGATCCAGCGCATCAACGCTGCGTCCCGTGCGAACGGCCTGACCTACAACCGTCTGATCCAGGGTCTGGGTCTCGCCGGTGTCGAGGTCGACCGTCGCATCCTCGCCGACCTCGCGGTGAACAACCCCGAGACCTTCACCGCGCTCGTCGAGACCGCGAAGAAGGCCCTCCCGGCCGACACCTCGGCCCCGAAGGCTGCGTAGTCAGTTCTTCTGCTCGCGAAACCCCCGCCGCACGGCGGGGGTTTCGTCGTTCCTAGACTTGGGTCGTGAGCGAACTCCTCGAGAACCCCCGTGCCGGACGCGTGAAGGCCGTCGCGGCCCTGTCGAAGAAGGACGTCCGTGCCGAAACGGGCCTCTTCCTGCTGGAGGGGCCGCAGGCGGTGCGTGAAGCACTCGAGTACGCCCCGGAGCTCCTGCGCGAGCTCTACGTGACGCCGACTGCCGCAGCCCGCTACGGCCTCGACGACGCGCCGGTCGACACCTGGTTCGTGACGGAGCAGGTCCTCGACGCGATGGCCGACACCGTGACGCCACAGGGCGTCGTCGCCGTCTGCCAGCAGTTCCCGACGTCGGTCAAGGACGTCTTCCCGGACCGTCGCGTCGGTGACGTTGCCGCTGCCGTCGACCTGGAGGCCCGTGCGGACGCCGACGAGCCGGCCGCGTTGCCGGGGCTGGTCGCCATCCTCGAAGAGGTGCGGGACCCGGGGAACGCCGGCACGATCATCCGCGCCGCCGACTCCGCCGGCGCCGACGCGGTGGTCCTCACCGGGCGGTCGGTGGACCCGTACAACCCGAAGGTCGTCCGGTCGACCACGGGCTCGCTGTTCCACGTGCCGGTGTCGGTCGGCGTGACCCTGGCCGACACGATCGCGCGGGCGAAGGCACTCGGGTACACCGTGCTCGCGGCCGACGTCTCGGGTGACGACCTGCCGGTGGTCCGGGCCGAGGGCATGCTCGACGGTCCGACCGCGTGGGTGTTCGGCAACGAGGCGCGTGGGCTCACGACCGAGGACCTCGCGCTCGTCGACCGTGCGGTGAAGGTGCCGATCTACGGCCAGGCGGAGTCGATGAACCTGGCGACGGCGGCCTCGGTCTGCCTGTACGAGTCGGCGTTCGCACTCCGGAGCTGACCTCCCTCCACAGGTCGGTCGTCGGCATCGGCCATCCACAGTCCGACCGGTGCAGGCGGGTGGTATCCCGTCGGCCGGTAGGCTTGGGTCTCGTGTCAGAACCTCTCGAGATCAGCGAATCGGCCGTCGCCGACGCCGTGGACGCAGCACTCGCCGCCGTCCGCGCCACGACGACGGTCGCCGAACTGAAGCAGGCCAGGGCCGAGCACACCGGTGAGCAGTCGCCGCTGGCTCGGATGAACGCGTCGATGCGCAGCGTCCCGCCGGAGCAGAAGGCCGCGGCCGGCAAGCTCGTCGGTCAGGCCCGCGGGCGGCTGAACGCGGCGATCGCGGAGCAGGAGTCGGTCCTCGCCGTGGCCGAAGAGCGCGCGCGGCTCGAGGCCGAGCGCGTCGACGTCACCGCGTTGCCGACCCACCGCCCGACCGGCTCGCGCCACCCGCTCTCGCTGCTCAACGAAGCCGTCGCGGACATCTTCGTCGGCATGGGGTGGGAAGTGGCAGAGGGCCCCGAGCTCGAGCACGAGTGGTTCAACTTCGACGCCCTGAACTTCGACCAGGACCACCCGGCCCGGGCCATGGCGGACACGATCTTCGTCGAGCCCGTCGACCGCCACCTGGTCATGCGCACCCACACGTCGCCCGTGCAGGTGCGGTCGCTGCTGTCCCGCGACCTCCCGCTCTACGTCATCGCCCCGGGCCGCGTGTACCGTGCCGACGAGCTCGACGCCACGCACCTGCCGGTCTTCACCCAGGTCGAGGGCATCGCGATCGACAAGGGCCTGACGATGGCACACCTGCGCGGCACGCTCGAGCACTTCGCCCGCCAGGTCTTCGGTGCCGAGGCACAGATCCGCCTGCGCCCGAACTACTTCCCGTTCACCGAGCCCAGCGCCGAGATGGACGTCTGGCAGCCGAACGCCAAGGGTGGCGCGCGGTGGGTCGAGTGGGGCGGCTGCGGCATGGTCAACCCCAACGTCCTGCGTGCCGCCGGCATCGACCCGGACGAGTACCAGGGCTTCGCCTTCGGCATGGGCATCGAGCGGACGCTGCAGTTCCGCAACGGCCTGAACGACATGCGTGACTTCCTCGAGGGCGACATCCGCTTCTCGCAGCAGTTCGGAACGGTGGTCTGATGCGCGTCCCACTCCGCTGGCTCGGCGAGTCCGTCGACCTCCCCGAGGACGTCACCCTCGAGCACGTCCACGCGGCGCTCGTGTCGGTCGGCTTCGAGGAAGAGGACGTCCACACCTTCGACCTGACCGGCCCCGTCGTGGTCGGCCGGGTGCTCGAGCGTGTCCCGGAACCGCAGAAGAACGGCAAGACGATCAACTGGTGCCAGGTGGACGTCGGCGAGCCCGAGCCCCGCGGCATCGTCTGCGGTGCGCACAACTTCGACGTGGGCGACCTCGTCGTCGTGACGCTGCCCGGCGCCGTGCTGCCCGGACCGTTCCCGATCGCGGCCCGCAAGACCTACGGCCACGTCTCCGACGGCATGATCGCCTCGGCACGCGAGCTCGGTCTCGGTGACGAGCACGAGGGCATCCTCCGCTTCGCAGACCTCGACATGGAGCCCGACGTCGGCCAGGACGCCATCGCGCTCCTCGGCCTCGACGACGCGGCGGTCGAGATCAACGTCACGCCGGACCGCGGGTACGTGCTGAGCATGCGCGGTGTCGCACGTGAGTACGCCCACGCCACCGGCGCGAGCTTCCACGACCCCGTCGACCGCGTCGCACCACGCACGGCCGAGGGTTTCTCGGTCACGATCGACGACCAAGCCCCGATCCGCGGTCGCGTCGGCGCGAGCACCTTCGTCACCCGCGTCGTCCGAGGCATCGACCCCGCCGCGAAGACACCGGCCTGGATGGTGTCGCGTCTCGCCCTGGCAGGCGTCCGTTCGATCTCGCTGCCCGTCGACATCACGAATTACGTCATGTTCGAGCTCGGCCAGCCGCTGCACGGCTACGACCTGTCGACCGTCCGCGGCGGCCTGGGTGTCCGTCGTGCGGCTGTCGGCGAGACGCTCGAGACCCTCGACGGCGCCGTGCGGAAGCTCGACCCCGAGGACCTCGTCATCACCGACCACGACGGCCCCGTCGGGCTCGCCGGCGTGATGGGCGGTGCCCGGACCGAGATCTCGGCGAGCACGACCGACGTCCTGATCGAGGCAGCTGGCTTCGACCAGGTCTCGATCGCGCGGACCGCTCGCCGCCACAAGCTGCCGAGCGAGGCCTCCCGTCGGTTCGAGCGCGGCGTCGACCCGCTCGTGGCCGAGGCTGCTGCGAACCGCGCCGTCGACCTCCTCGTCGAGCTGGCCGGCGGCACGGCCGATGCTCTCGGTTCCACGCTCGTCGACACCGAGCCCCGTGCGACGGTCGCCATGCGGACCTCGCGTCCGGCCGAGCTCATCGGCGTGGACTACAGCGACGCCGAGGTCGTGGACACCCTCCGTGCGATCGGCGCGACGGTGCAGGTCGACGGTGCGCAGCTCGCCGTCACCCCGCCGACCTGGCGTCCGGACCTGACCGACGACACCACGTTGGTCGAAGAGGTCGCGCGGATCGTCGGGTACGACCGCATCCCGAGCGTGCTCCCCGTGGCCCCGCCCGGACGCGGACTCACCCCGCACCAGCAGGCGCGCCGTCGGGTCTCCGCGGCCCTCGCCGCCGCGGGTCTGGTCGAAGCGGTGACGGCGCCGTTCGTCTCCGCCGCGACGCAGGACGCCTACCCGGGGATCGACCCGGAGGGCGGCCCGAGCGTCGTCCTCGCCAACGCCCTCGACAGCGAGCAGAACCTGCTCCGCCGCAGTGGTGTGCCCGCCCTCGTCGACGCCGCTCGCCGGAACGTCTCGCGCGGCCTGCTCGACGTCGCGCTCTACGAGACCTCGCGGGTGTTCCTGCCGGTGACGGGCGTGACGCTCGGCACCGACGAGGTCCCGGCCGGTGCCGCGCTGCCCGACCGCGCGACGCTCGAGGCGCTCGACGCGTCCCTGCCCGCACAGCCGTTCCACGTGTCCGCCCTGCTCACCGGCAACCGCGTCGGCAAGCAGGCGGGCGTCGCGGCCGAGCCGTTCGGCATCGCCGACGCGATCGACGCAGCCCGCCAGGTGGCGTGGGCCGTCGGCGTGGAACTGCGCGTCGCGCAGACCACCCACCCGTCCCTGCACCCGGGCCGCGCGGCGTCGCTGCTCGTGGGCGACACCGTCGTGGGCGTCGCCGGCGAACTCCTGCCGGAACTGTCCGCCGCTGCGGTGCTGCCCCGCGTGGTGGCCGTGGTCGAGCTCGACCTCGACGCCATGGTGGCCGCGGCCCCCGACCTCGTCGCGGTCGCGCCGATCGTGTCGTACCCGGCAGCGACGCAGGACCTGTCCCTGGTCGTCGACGCCGGGGTGCCGGCCGGTGACGTGTTGGATGCGGTCCGCTCTGGTGCCGGAGACCTGTTGGAGTATGCTCGGCTCGTGGATGACTACCGGGGCTCCGGCGTGGACGAGGGACAGAAGTCCCTGACGTTCGCCCTGCGCTTCCGTGCCACGGACCGCACGCTGACCGCTGCCGAGGCCACCGAGGCCCGTGACGGCGCAGTCCGACGTGCCGGCGAGCGATTCGGGGCGACCCTGCGCGACTGACCCACGACGGGATCAGCACCGCCCGGGGTCGCCGCCTCCGACTCTCTCGACGACCAGTCCGACCAAAGGTGGAATCCCATGTCCGTATCCGTCGCCGTGGCGGGAGCCTCCGGCTACGCGGGTGGTGAGCTCCTGCGCGTGCTCTCCGCCCATCCCGAGTTCGACGTCAGGACGGTGACGGCGTTCTCGAACGCCGGACAGCCGTTGATCGCGACGCAGCCGCACCTCCGGTCGCTGTCGCACCTGACCCTCGAGAAGACGACGGCCGAGACGCTCCGCGGGCACGACGTCGTGTTCCTGGCGCTGCCGCACGGTCAGTCGGGGGCGATCACCGAGGAGCTCGGGGACGACGCCCTCGTGGTGGACTGCGGCGCGGACCACCGTCTGACGGATCCCGCAGCCTGGGAGCAGTTCTACGGCGGTGACTACCACGGCGCCTGGACCTACGGCCTGCCGGAGCTCCTGCTCGCCGCCCCGACCCCGGGTTCGGCCGACGAGTGGCGCGAGGTCGAGGACATCGCGTCGCAGGGCAAGCAGCGTTCGGCCCTGGTCGGCACCAAGCGGATCGCGGTCCCCGGGTGCAACGTCACCGCGGTGACGCTCGGCATCCAGCCGGGCATCCAGGCCGGGCTCGTCGAGTCGGACGACATCGTCGCCGTGCTGAGCGTCGGCCCGAGCGGTGCCGGCAAGAAGCTCGCCAACACCTACCTGGCGTCCGAGATCATGGGCTCCGCCAGCGCCTACGCGGTGGGCGGCACGCACCGGCACGTCCCGGAGATCCAGCAGAACCTGGTCGTGGCGGGTGCTGCCGACGTGACGATCTCGTTCACGCCCGTGCTCGTCCCGATGTCGCGGGGCATCCTCGCGACGACGACGGCCAAGCTCACCCCGGGTGTCAGCGCCCGCGACGTGCGGCTCGCCTGGGAGCAGGCCTACGCCGACGAGCCGTTCGTGCACCTGTTGCCCGAGGGCGAGTTCCCCCGTGTCGCGGACACGATCGGTGCGAACACCGCACTCGTCGGCATCGCGGTGGACGAGGCCGCAGGCCGCGTCGTCGCCGTGACGGCTCTCGACAACCTCGCGAAGGGCACGGCGGGTGCCGCCGTCCAGTCGACCAACATCGCCCTGGGTCTGCCGGAGACCCTGGGCCTCAGCGTGGACGGAGTCGCACCGTGACCGACCTCACCGACGTGAGCAAGCCCACCCAGGGCGAACCGGGCCTCCAGGGCGTCACCGCGGCAGCGGGTTTCCGCGCTGCCGGCGTGACCGCCGGCCTGAAGACCAGCGGCAAGCCGGACGTGGCCCTCGTCGTCAACGACGGCCCCGACGCGGCCGTGGCCGCGGTCTTCACCAGCAACCGCGCGCAGGCGCACCCGGTGATCTGGTCCCGCCAGGTCGTCGGTGACGGCGCTGCGCGTGCCGTCGTCCTGAACTCCGGCGGTGCCAACTGCTTCACGGGCTCCTTCGGCTTCCAGACCACGCACCTGACGGCCGAAGCGGTGGGCGACGCCCTCGGCATCGGAGCGGGCGATGTCGTCGTCTGCTCCACCGGCCTCATCGGGGTGGGCGACCAGACGTTCCGCGACAACGTGCTCCGGGGCGTCGACCTCGCGGGCGCTGCGCTCACCGCTGATGGCGGCCCGGACGCGGCCACGGCCATCATGACGACCGACACCAGGGCGAAGCAGTCCGTGGTGACCGAGGACGGCTGGACCGTCGGCGGCATGGCGAAGGGTGCGGGCATGCTCGCACCCGGGCTCGCGACGATGCTCGTCGTGATCACGACCGACGCCGTGCAGACCCCGGACCAGCTCGACCAGGCGCTCCGCGCGGCCACCCGCATCACCTTCGACCGCGTCGACTCGGACGGCTGCATGTCGACGAACGACACCGTCGTGCT
This sequence comes from Curtobacterium sp. VKM Ac-2887, assembly GCF_015350935.1. Taxonomy (NCBI): domain Bacteria; kingdom Bacillati; phylum Actinomycetota; class Actinomycetes; order Micrococcales; family Microbacteriaceae; genus Curtobacterium; species Curtobacterium sp. VKM Ac-2887. The sequence continues at coordinate 29,123 of NZ_JADKSB010000026.1, forward strand.
GCTGTCGTCGGGTGCGAGCGGGGTGACGCCCGAGGTCGGCGACTTCCAGGAAGCACTGACCGCGGTCTGCGCCGACCTGGCCCGCCAGCTGCAGCAGGACGCCGAGGGCGCCAGTCACGACATCGCGATCGAGGTCGTGCACGCCGCGACCGAGGACGACGCCGTCACCGTCGGCCGGAGTGTCGCGCGCAACAACCTGTTCAAGGCGGCCGTCTTCGGCAACGACCCGAACTGGGGCCGGGTCCTCGCGGCCATCGGCACCACGGACGCCGACTTCGACCCGTACGCGGTCGACGTCAGCATGAACGGTGTCCGGGTCTGCCACGCCGGCGCCCCGGACCAGCCGAGCGACACCGTCGATCTGACGCCGCGGGACACCCACGTGCGCATCGACCTCGGCGTCGGGACGCACTCGGCGACGATCCTGACCAACGACCTCACGCACGACTACGTGCACGAGAACAGCGCGTACTCCAGCTGATGGCGAACGACACCGAAGGGGCCGGGACGCCCCTCACGAAGGAAGAAGAGCACGAGTTCGCCGCCGTCAAGGCCGCGACCCTGATCGAGTCCCTGCCGTGGCTCAAGCGGTTCTCCGGCAAGGTCGTCGTCGTCAAGTTCGGCGGCAACGCGATGGTGAACGAGGACCTCAAGCGTGCGTTCGCCGAGGACATGGTCTACCTCCGCTACGCGGGACTGCACCCCGTGGTCGTGCACGGCGGGGGTCCGCAGATCTCGGCCGCGCTCAAGGAACAGGGCATCGAGTCCGAGTTCCGTGGCGGCTACCGCGTCACCACGACCGAGGCGATCTCGGTCGTCCGCGACGTCCTGGCTGGCGAGGTCAACCGCGAGATCGTCGACCTGATGAACGAGCACGGCGAGGGCCTGGCCGTCGGCGTGTTCGGCGACGGCGGGTCCTTGTTCACCGGCGAGCAGAAGGGTGTGGTCGTCGACGGGCAGGAGTACGACCTCGGGCACGTCGGTGACATCACCCACGTCGACCCGTCAGGGGTGCTCGCCGCGATCGAGGCTGGCCGCATCCCGGTGGTCTCGAGCATCGCGATCGACGACGCCCACCCGGACCAGGCGCTCAACGTGAACGCCGATGCGGCCGCGGGTGCCCTGGCGATCGCGTTGCGTGCGTCGAAGCTCATCATGCTCACCGACGTCCCCGGCCTGTACCGCAACTGGCCGGACCGTGACTCGCTCGTCGACCTCATCGCGGTCGAGGAGCTCCGCGCGCTCCTGCCGTCCCTCGAGTCGGGCATGATCCCGAAGATGACCGCGTGCCTCGACGCCGTGGTCGGCGGGGTCGGCGGGGCGACGATCATCGACGGTCGGATCCCGCACTCGATCCTGCTCGAGGTCTTCACCCTGCGCGGTGCGGGCACCGAGGTGATCCCGGACCCGAGCCGACGCACCGAGAACCAGATGACCCACGCCGAGATCGGCCGACGCGTCGCAGCACCGTCGACGAGCACCAGCACCGGCCAACACGTGGCCAGCACGACCGAGAAGGGGCAGCAGCCGTGAGCAGCGAGACGCAGACCGAGACCTGGAACGACCGGTTCGGGGCGTCGCTCATGCGATCCCTGACCCCGCCGAAGATCATGCTCGAGCGCGGACAGGGCTGCCGTGTCTGGGACGTCGAGGGCAACGAGTACCTCGACTTCCTGGCGGGCATCGCCGTGAACTCGCTCGGCCACGCGCACCCCGTGCTGGTCGAGGCGATCGCCGACCAGGCCGCGAAGCTCGTGCACGTGTCGAACTACTTCGCGACGCCGCCCCAGCTCGAGCTGGCGGAGCGTCTCAAGCGCATCACCGGTGCGGGCGACGCCGGGCGGGTGTACTTCGGCAACTCCGGGGCCGAGGCGAACGAGGCGGCGTTCAAGCTCGCGCGCCTGAACAAGGGCGCCGACGGGCAGAAGACCCGCATCCTCGCGCTGAAGCAGGGCTTCCACGGCCGGACGATGGGGGCGCTCGCGCTCACCGGCAAGCCCGCGCTCCAGCAGGACTTCCTGCCGATGATCCCGGGCGTCGAGCACATCGACTCCACCGTCGCTGCGCTCGAGGAGTCCATCGACGACACGGTCGCGGCGATCGTCATCGAGCCGATCAAGGGCGAGGCCGGCGTCGTCGACCTGCCCGAGGGGTTCCTGCTCGCCGCGCGCCGGCTGACCGAGGAGCACGGTGCGCTGCTGATCCTCGACGAGATCCAGACCGGTGTCGGCCGGACGGGCAACTGGTTCACCTACCAGGGCCACGGCTTCACCCCCGACGCCGTCACGGTGGCCAAGGGCATCGCCGGCGGCTTCCCGATCGGCGCGCTCGTGACCTTCGGGTGGGCGTCCGACCTGTTCTCGGCCGGCCAGCACGGTTCGACCTTCGGCGGCAACCCGCTCGGCACCCGCGTGGCGAACGCGGTGCTCGAGGAGATCGAACGCGCGGACCTCGTCGCTGCCGCCGTGGTCAAGGGCGAGCGGATCCGGACCGGCATCGCCGGCATCGGCTCACCGCTCGTCGAAGAGGTCCGCGGCACCGGTCTGCTCATCGGCGTCGGGCTCACCGGCCCGATCGCGGCCGCGGTGAACTCCGCCGCCCTCGAGCGTGGCCTCATCATCAACGCCCCGAACGAGTCGAGCCTGCGCCTCGCGCCGCCGCTCATCGTGTCCGACGCCGAGATCGACGAGTTCGTGTCGATCCTCGCCCAGAGCCTCGCGGCCGTCGCTGCCGCCCAGGAGACCTCCGCATGACCCGCCACTTCCTCCGGGACGACGACCTCAGCCAGGCCGAGCAGTCCGCGATCCTCGACATCGCCGACCAGATGAAGGCCGACCGTTGGGGTGCGAAGCCCCTCGCCGGCCCGCAGAGCGTCGCGGTCATCTTCGACAAGTCGTCGACCCGCACCCGGGTGTCGTTCCACGTCGGCATCTCCGACCTGGGCGGCAGCCCGCTCATCATCTCGACGGCGAACAGCCAGCTCGGCGGCAAGGAGACCCCGTCGGACACCGCCCGCGTGCTCGAGCGCATGGTGTCGGCGATCGTCTGGCGCACCTACGGGCAGGCCGGTCTCGAGGAGATGGCCGCCGGCACGACCGTCCCCGTCGTCAACGCACTGTCCGACGACTTCCACCCCTGCCAGCTGCTCGCCGACCTGCTCACCATCCGCGAGCACCGTGGCACGCTGGCGGGCCAGACCGTGGCGTTCATCGGTGACGGCGCGAGCAACATGGCGCAGTCGTACCTGCTCGCCGGCGCGACCGCGGGCATGCACGTCCGCGTCGCGGCTCCCGCTGAGTTCTCGCCGTCCCCGCAGGTCGTCACCGACGCCGAGCACCGTTCGGCCGAGACCGGCGGTTCCGTCCTGGTCGTGACCGACCCGGTGGCAGCGGTCGCCGGTGCCGACGTCGTGGTCACCGACACCTGGGTGTCGATGGGCAAGGAGTCCGAGAAGCAGTCGCGCCTCGACACCTTCTCCGGGTACCGCGTGGACGACGCCCTGATGGCGCACGCTGCCGACGACGCGGTGTTCATGCACTGCCTGCCCGCCGACCGTGGCTACGAGGTGACCGCCGACGTCATCGACGGGCCGCGCAGCATCATCTGGGACGAGGCGGAGAACCGTCTGCACGCCCAGAAGGCGCTGCTGGCCTGGCTCCTCGCCGCGAACGGCGCGACGACGGCAACGGCGAACGCCGTGGCGACCGCGTAGGCGCACCGCATGGCTGACCGCGTCGTCCTCGCCTACTCCGGCGGCCTCGACACCTCCGTCGGGATCGGCTGGCTGCGTGACGCCACCGGCAAAGAGGTGGTCGCACTCGCGGTCGACGTCGGCCAGGGCGGCGAGGACCTCGACGCGATCCGGCAGCGCGCGCTCGACTGCGGGGCCGTGGAGTCGATCGTGGTCGACGCCAAGGACGAGTACGCCGACGAGTACATCGTGCCGGCCCTCAAGGCCAACGCGCTGTACCAGAAGCGCTACCCGCTGGTGTCGGCGCTGAGCCGCCCGCTCATCGCAAAGCACCTCGCGCTGACGGCGAAGCAGCTCGGCGCCGACAGCGTCGCGCACGGTTGCACCGGCAAGGGCAACGACCAGGTCCGGTTCGAGGCAGCGGTCGCGGCGATCGCCCCGGACCTGCGGAGCGTGGCTCCGGTGCGTGACCTCGCCCTGACCCGGGACAAGGCGATCGCGTACGCCGAGCAGCACGCCCTGCCGATCCAGCAGTCGCAGCGGTCGCCGTACTCGATCGACCAGAACGTGTGGGGCCGTGCGGTCGAGACGGGTTTCCTCGAGGACCCGTGGAACGCCCCGACCGAGGACCTCTACGCCTACACGCAGGACCCCGCCGTCCCGCGCGACCCGGACGAGGTGACCATCACGTTCGAGCGCGGCGTCCCGGTGGCGCTCGACGGGCAGCGCTTCAGCGTGCTGCGGATCGTGCAGGAGCTGAACGCCGTGGCGGGCAAGCACGGCGTCGGTCGGATCGACGTCGTCGAGGACCGCCTCGTCGGCATCAAGTCGCGCGAGGTGTACGAGGCCCCTGCGGCGATCGCGCTCATCACGGCGCACGAGGAGCTCGAGCGCCTCACCCTCGAGCGCGACGTGAACCGCTACAAGCGCGGCGTCGAGTCGGAGTGGGCCGACCTGGTCTACGACGGCCTGTGGTTCGGCGGGCTGAAGCGCAGCCTCGACGCCTTCGTCGACCACACCCAGCAGCACGTCTCCGGCGACGTCCGCCTCCAGCTGCACGGCGGTCGCGCGACGGTGACCGGCCGTCGCTCGGAGCAGAGCCTCTACGACTTCGACCTCGCCACGTACGACACCGGCGACACGTTCGACCAGTCCCTCTCGAAGGGCTTCATCGAACTCTGGTCGCTCCCCAGCAAGATCTCCGCCCGCCGCGACGCGGCGAACTGACACCCGCCGCCACCCGGCCCGACGACAACGACGCAGGACGACATGACCGACGAGAAGACCGACGCCACCAACACCGGAGCCCTCTGGGGCGCCCGCTTCGCCGACGGCCCGAGTGCGGCCCTGGCAGCGCTCTCGAAGTCGACGCACTTCGACTGGCAGCTCGCCCCGTACGACATCGCCGGCTCCCGCGCGCACGCCCGGGCCCTGCACACGGCCGGGTACCTCACGGCGGACGAGCTCGAGCGCATGCTCGCCGGACTCGACCGGCTCGAGGCCGCGCACGCCGACGGCACGCTGCAGCCCGACGAGTCCGACGAGGACGTCCACGGTGCCCTCGAGCGCCTCCTCATCGCCGACCTCGGTCCGGAGCTCGGCGGCAAGCTCCGCGCCGGCCGCAGCCGCAACGACCAGATCGCGACGCTCGGCCGCATGCACATGCTCGACCACGGGCGGCGCATCGGCCGACTCGTGATCGACCTCGTCGACGCGATCACCCAGCAGGCCAACGAGCACCCGTCGGCGATCATGCCGGGTCGCACGCACCTGCAGCACGCGCAGCCCGTCCTCCTCGCGCACCACCTGCTGGCGCACGCGTGGCCGTTGGTCCGCGACCTCGAACGCCTCCGCGACTGGGCGGGCCGCGCGAGCGTGAGCCCGTACGGCGCCGGTGCCCTCGCCGGCAGTTCGCTCGGTCTCGACCCCGCGGCGATCGCCGCGGAGCTCGGGTTCGACCGCCCGGCCGACAACTCGATCGACGCCACGGCCGCCCGCGACGTCGTCGCCGAGTTCGCGTTCGTCCTCGCGCAGATCGGCATCGACGTCTCGCGTCTGTCGGAAGAGGTCATCCTCTGGAACACGAAGGAGTTCGGCTTCGTCCGGCTCCACGACGCCTTCTCGACCGGCTCGAGCATCATGCCGCAGAAGAAGAACCCGGACATCGCCGAGCTCGCGCGCGGCAAGTCCGGTCGTCTGATCGGCAACCTGACGGGCCTGCTCGCGACCTTGAAGGGACTGCCGCTCGCCTACAACCGCGACCTGCAGGAGGACAAGGAGCCCGTCTTCGACTCGGTCGCCACGCTCGAGGTCCTGCTGCCGGCCTTCACCGGCATGATCGCGACGCTCACCTTCGACACCGACCGGATGGCCGAGCTCGCGCCGCAGGGCTTCTCGCTCGCGACCGACGTGGCCGAGTGGCTGGTCCGCCAGGGTGTCCCGTTCCGCGATGCGCACGAGGTGTCCGGTGCGCTGGTCCGGTACTGCGAACAGCGCGGCATCGAGCTCGACGACCCGACCGACGACGAGTACCGGTCGGTCTCCGAGCACCTGACCCCCGGGGTCCGTGCCGTGCTCACGATCGAGGGCAGTGTCGCGTCCCGCTCGGGTGTCGGCGGGACCGCTCCGGACCGTGTGGCCGAGCAGCTGGCGTCCGTCACGCGTCGCGTCCACGACCTGGCCGAGGGCGCACCCTTCACGCGATGACCGAGGGGCTGCTCGCGATGCTCGCCGAGCCGGCGCCGCGCATCGCACCGGCGCTGCTCGGTGCGACGATCGCTGGCCGTGGCGTGACCCTGCGCATCACCGAGGTCGAGGCCTACTTCGGCCCCACCGACCCCGGCTCGCACGGCCACCGCGGTCCGACCGAGCGCAACCGCCACCTGTTCGGCTCGCCGGGCACCCTGTACGCGTACCGCTCGTACGGCATCCACACCTGCGTCAACGTCGTGAGCGCACCGGCCGGCACCTCCTCCGGTTCCCTGCTCCGCGGTGCGCAGGTGATCGAGGGCGTCGACACCGCACGCGGACGACGTGGCCCGTCGGTCGCCGACGTCGCGTTGGCGCGTGGCCCCGGCAACCTCGGTGGCGCCCTCGGCGCGGTGCTCGGACAGGACGACGGCCCCTCGCTGCTCGACGGGTCCGGTCCGTTCGTGCTCACGTTGGCACCCGGCCTGGAGGCGCGGCTCGCCTCCGCCCCGCCAGCCCGCGTCGTCGAGGAACTCCTGACCGAGACCGCACCCGGCCCCGGCGGGACGGGTCCGGTCCCGCGCATCTCGCGCGGACCGCGCACCGGCGTCGGCGGCATCGCCGGCGGTGCGCAGTACCCCTGGCGCTTCTGGTTGACGGGCGACCCGACGGTCTCGACGTACCGACGGCACAAGGGTGCCCTCGACTGATCCCCACCGGCACGGCCGGCCCGCCGCTGGCGCGTCGCGCCGGAACCGGCGGCGTGGGCCCGGACGCACCACGGGCCTCCCGGTCGACGGCGCGCTGTCGGTGGTGCGCCGCCGCTACGATGGCGGGGTGTCCAGTGATACCGCTCAAGACGTCCTGACGCGCCAGCAGAACGACCCCACCTTCGCCTCGGTGTGGGACGAACTGCGCTGGCGCGGTCTGGTGCAGGTCTCGACCGACGAGACCGCACTCCAAGAGGCCCTCGACGGTGATCCGATCACGTACTACTGCGGCTTCGACCCCACGGCACCGTCGCTGCACTGCGGCAACCTGCTGCAGCTCCTGACCATGCGTCGGTTGCAGCTCGCCGGGCACAAGCCGCTGGCGCTCGTCGGGGGATCGACGGGGCTCATCGGCGACCCACGTCCGACGGCGGAGCGCACGCTGAACACCCGCGAGACCGTCGCCGAGTGGGTGGCGCGTCTGCAGGGGCAGGTGTCACGGTTCCTGAGCCCGGATGGTGACAACGGCGTCCGGCTGGTGAACAACCTGGACTGGACGTCGCCGATGTCCGCCATCGACTTCCTGCGCGACGTCGGCAAGTACTTCCGGGTGAACTCGATGCTCAAGAAGGACGCCGTCGCCGCGCGGTTGAACTCCGACGCTGGGATCAGCTACACCGAGTTCAGCTACCAGATCCTGCAGGGCCTCGACTACCGCGAGCTCTTCCGGCAGTACGGCTGCACGCTGCAGACGGGTGGCTCGGACCAGTGGGGCAACCTGACCTCGGGGACGGAGCTCATCCGTCGTGCCGAGGGTGCGACGGTGCACGCGCTCGGGACACCCTTGATCACGAACTCGGACGGCACGAAGTTCGGCAAGAGCGAGGGCAACGCCATCTGGCTCGACGCCGAGATGACGTCGCCGTACGCGCTGTACCAGTTCTGGCTCAACACAGCGGATGCCGACGTGATCGCGCGCCTGCGGGAGTTCACGTTCCTGTCCCGCGCCGAGATCGAGCGACTCGAGCAGGCGGTGGCCGACGAACCGTTCCGACGCGAAGCGCAGCGGACCCTCGCGTTCGAGGTCACCTCGCTCGTGCACGGGGTCGACGCCACCCAGGCTGCGATCGACGCCGCGGCTGCGCTGTTCGGCAACGGTGACCTCGGTGCCCTCGACCCGGACACCCTGCGGTCGGCGATCGCGGAGCTGCCGGGGTCGGTCACCATCGAGGCCGGCGCCGACGTGGCCCGGGCCCTCGTCGAGACCGAGCTCGTGAAGTCCCTCGGTGAAGCCCGGCGTGCGATCGACCAGGGCGGCGTGTACGTGAACAACGTCCGAGCCGAGGACGCCACCGCACCGCTGTCGGACCTCGCTCTGCCCGGGGGAGTCCTCGTGCTCCGCCGCGGCAAGAAGACCCTCGCCGGCGTGACGCTGGCCTGACCGCGTCGGCACCCGGGCGACGCGTGTTGCACAACGCGACACGCCCGGGATCGGGCCTGGCTTGGCACACTCGCCCAGGCCTGCGTAAAGTTCCTACTCGTCACCCCAAAGGTGCGGCGGAGCGGCTGGAGCGAAAGCCCAGAGCACGTCGGCCCTCAAGCGGGACCATCCTCCACTGAAGATCAGATCTGGCCTTGTGCTCGATCGCTTCGACGCTTAGGATGACAAGCCCACCGGTTCTCTCCCCTCAGGATGAGCCACAGGACCTCCGGGTCCGACGACACACCGGTGGCAAGCCAAGTACACAAGCCTCGTGGCTGGAGCTCGAACCTGAGCCGAAGAGCGAGTGCGTCTGGTCCTTGAGAACTCAACAGCGTGCACATTGTCAATGCCAATTTATTGATTGACCTCGTGCCTGGGCAGCTTCGGTTGTTCAGGTCATGATGCAATTCCTTTTGGATTGAAGATTGTCAGTAGACAGTCAACAGTCAGAATCAACTCGGTCTGATGCCCTTTGGGGTGT
>NZ_JADKSB010000027.1:0-36947 GCF_015350935.1 Curtobacterium sp. VKM Ac-2887
ACTGGCCGGATCCACTCGAGCCACGGGCTCACGCCCGCAGCCCGAGTGTCACCAACGTGATGACTCAGTACACCTAGACGCCGACCCGGCAAACCTCATCGCGGGACTGACAACCGTTCGCAATTCTTTGCCAGTCGGGTTTTCGACAAGTCCAGCGTTAGCAAACGTTGCGATGTTTGCCCTCGATGCGGATTTGTCTGAATATGCGCGGTCGCGCAATCTTGCTCTCTCGCGGTACGCTGATGACCTTGCACTTTCCAGCAACGAAGAGTTTCATGCTCTCGACGATATTCGTAATATCGTTTCTCGGCATGGACAGGAGCTTCGAGAGGACAAAACCAAGCGGTTGAAGTTTGGCCAGCCGCAGTATGTAACTGGACTGTCCACGTCGTCAGGATACAGTGCGCGCCTACCTCGGCCAATGAAGCGCAGCTTGCGTCAGCATTGCTTCTACATAGAGAAGTTTGGTTTGGAGGGCCATGCCAGTGCTCGCGCTGCGAAGGGGGAGGAGTTGCGCCTAAAGGTTGCCGGTACGCTGTCCTACGCAAGATCTGTTGAACCTCAGTGGGTTGATGATCTTCTGTCGGCGCATCCTGAAGCGTGCGCAGTGCTGTTCCCTCGTGTCGTTGAGGTCGCCGAGAAGCGTGCGGCGCGCTTGGCGACGCTGGCGAAGCGAGTGAAGGCATCGCCTGCACCCAAGGCTCCAGCGTACGAACCCACATGGACCTACATCGACGCATAGGCCCGGCTTGGGCTGCTCCGTTTCGCGCCTGCTAGCCAGGCGTCCGACCCGAACAGCGAAAATCGGCGTGACAGGCGGCGCGCCCGGACTCGATGGTGCTTGCGTCCGGGAATACGCCCCTCCGAGGTCGGACCGTAGCGGCGAGCCCCGGGTACAGCGCGACCAGTCGCTCGCGCTGCGGAACCACCTCGGCGTGCGTGACGTCCTGCGATTGGACACCGCCCTGCGCGACGAGTCTGCCACGGTGAAGCGGCGCGCTGTCCGGACGGCGGCGGACATCGACGACTACCTCGAGCAGAAGAACGACGTCCTCGACCGCTTCCTCCGCACGGCCGGACTCGCCGACGAGGAGCGCGCGTCGATCACCGCGAGCACCCGCGGCATCACCGGCCGCGGCGCCCACGGCTGCCCCCGCGGCACCCTGCCGTCAGGGCGTGTACGACGCGCGCGGCCAGGGCGCGACGAGCAGGCCGCCGGTCAGCTGGAGGGACAACGCCAACCCGATGCCGGATCCCACGACGAGCCCGAGGACCGCGAACGCCACGGCCGAACGACCCCGGCGTCGGGCGAGCCGCGCCGTGACCAGCAGCAGGACCGCCCCCACCACGTGGCCGATCACGAGCCCGGTCACTCCCATCGGGATGCCCCGGTTTGCCCCCGTCCGGTCCGGGGTCGCACCGCGCGTGGATTCCTCGGAGGCCAGGTACAGCCAGGGCCAGGACCCACCCTCGCCGACCACGCCGAGCGCGACTGTCACCCAGTACAGCGCCGCCCAGCCCGGCGACGTCCACCCCGACCGTCGTCCGGACGCGACAGCCCCCGTCGTCACCATGCGGTGATGGTATCGGCTGGGGCTGCGGCTGCCGAGGTCAGACCGTCGCGGCGAGCGCCGGGTACAGCGCCGCCAGCGGCGCACTGAGTCCGGCACGGACGTCACGGCTGACCTGGTCCGCCAGGACCTCGTGCTCGCCGGCCTCGACGGCGTCCCAGATGAGCCGGACGATGTCGGCCGGGTCGGACTTCTCGACGTCGAGCCCCGCCGTCATGCCGGTGTCGGTGTAACTGAGGTGTGCGCCGACGACCTGGGTGCCCTGGGGTGCGAGCTCGAGGCGGAGCGAGTTCGTGATCGACCAGAACGCTGCCTTCGACGCCGAGTACGCGCCGGCCAGAGCGACCCAGCTCAGAGCCGAGTGCACGTCGATCAGTGCGCCGCCGCCGATCGAGGGGGCGAAGGCCTTGGCGACACGGAGCGCGCCGAAGACGTTCGTCGCGAAGATGCGCTCGACCTCCGCGACCGAGGTGTCGACGAGCGGGTCGGCGCCGGCGATCCCGGCGTTGTTCACGACGATCGTGGTGTCCGCGGCGGCACGGGCTGCGGCGTCGACGCTCTCCTGGCTGGTGACGTCGAGGGCGAGCGGCACGATGCGCTCGTCGTCCCAGGTGCGCGGGGTGCGGGCGGTCGCGTAGACCTTGGCGGCGCCGCGGTCCAGGGCCTGCTGGACGAACTCGGCGCCGAGGCCGCCGTTCGCTCCGGTGACGAGGACGATGGCGTTGGTGAGGTCGGTCATGAGGGGCTCCAGACGAGAGAAGTTGAGTACGAAAACCGAACCTAGCATGTTGTGTCCGGAAATCGAACTCAGCTAGGATGATTGCATGCTCGGCATCCTCGGCGGCGACGAGCGCTGCCCCATCGCACGGTCCCTCGACGTCCTCGGCGAGAAGTGGACGCTCATGATCGTGCGTGACGCCCTCGCCGGTTCCACGCGCTTCAGCCAGTTCCAGCAGAGCCTCGGCGTCCCGCGCGAGGTCCTCACGGCACGACTGGCCTCCCTCGTCGACGGGGGAGTGCTCGAGCGCACGACCTACAAGGCGGAGGGTGCCCGGGCGCGCGAGGAGTACATCCTCACCGACGCCGGCCGCGATCTCCCGCTGGTGCTCCTGGCGCTCGGCGGCTGGGCCGACCGGTACCGGCCGTCCGAGCTGACGTCGGACCTGCGCTTCGTCGACACCGCTTCCGGCGAGCCGGTCGAAGCGGTCGCGGTGACGCAGGAGTCCCAGCAGCGTGTGCCGCTCCAGCGGCTCACCGCCGTCATGGACCCGGCCACCTGACGGACGGGAGGCCCGTGGCGGCCCCGCCCCGCGCCTCCAGGACGGTTTGGTGGTGCGTCAGCGACGCACGTCGCACCCGCAACTCGCGCCCAGGACCAACTCGGCGGGCACCAGGTCGCGGTGCCACTGGTTGTCCGCGTCGAGCCCGAGCACACGGTCGACGGCGGCGGTGGCCATCGTCTCGATCGGCTGCCGGACCGTCGTGAGCTGGGGGTTCGTGTAGTCCGCCTCGGCACCGCCGTCGAACGACACGATCGCGACGTCCTCCGGTGCGCGCAGCCCGAGTTCCCACAGTGCCCGCAGCACACCGACGGCCTGCATGTCCGAGCTGACGAAGACGGCGCGGGGTCCCGTCCCGTCCGCGAACATGCGCAGGCCGGCCTCGTACCCGCCCCGCCGGGTGAAGTCGCAGCGCACGATCGGGCCGTCCGGCAGCCCGGCGTCGCGCAGGGCCCGCATCCAGCCCTGTTCGCGGAGCTCCATGGAGCCGGCGTGCCCCATGACGAGGCCGATCGACCCGTAGCCGTGCTCGACCAGGTGCTGGGTGCCGTCGTACGCGCCCCGCAGGGCGTCGACGCCGATGCTGGCGTACTCGGGCACCTCGAAGAAGGTGTTGAGCAGGACCATCGGGATGCCCGGGTCCGACACAGTGGACAGGTCCGGGTGGGTCATGATGCTCGTGACGATGATCCCGTCGACCTGGCGGGCGGACAGGCTGCGGAGCCGCTCGCGCTCCTGGGTGGCGTCGCCGTCGCTGTTGGCGAGCAGGACGTCGTAGCCGCGGGCTGCTGCGGCGTGGGTGACCTCGACGGCGAGCTCGGACCAGAAGGGGTTGTCGAGCTCGGGGACGATGAGCCCGAGCATCTTCGACGACCCGGTGCGCAGGGCCTGGGCGCTGGCGTTCGGGCGGTAGCCGAGGACCCGGATGGCGTCACGGACCCGGGCGGCGGTGGCCGCCGCGACGGGGCGGGGGCCGTCGTGCACGACGTAGCTGACGACGGAGGTGCTCACGCCGGCGTACCGGGCGACGTCGGCGCGGGTGACCGCCCTCGGGGTCGTCGGGACGCTCACGGGTGCCACCTTCGTCGGCTCGGAAGTCGCGTTCGGGTGCCGGCCCGTGTGGACCGACACCCGAACACCACTTGCTATTCGCTGGCGATACTAGACGAGGGCACCGCCGAGGTCGTCTCCGGGGCGTCCCCGAAGTCCGGCACCTCGAGGCGTGCACCGCCCTGCAGGGCCGACTGGTGGGCGATGATGCCGGGCAGCGTGAAGCGTGCGGCGGTCCAGGCGTTCACCGGCGGCAGGGTCCGGTCGACGACGGCGCGGACGAAGTCGTCGGCCAGGAACTGGTGCGAGCCCTCGTGCCCGGTCGGCACGCCGGCGTACTCGGCGGGCAGGCGGTCGGTGTCGTGCACCTCGGCGTAGCCGGACACGAACGCGTCGCGCAGCGAGGGGTCGACGCCGGCGAGACGCGGGTCGTCGAGGTCCATCGTCGCCTGCGTGTTGATCTTGTCGCTGATGTCGTGCGAGTCCTCCTTGTCCTGCCAGACGCTGGTCTTCGCGAGCTGTTCGAAGCTCGCTTCGGTGCCGAAGTAGCGGAAGCGGGACTCGCGGATGTGCGACGGGTAGCCGACGCGGCGCATCTCGTTGATGCGCATGACGCCGCCGTTGTCGAGCTCGAACAGGGCGGTGGCGTTCGAGAAGTCGTTGTCGAACTGGCTGACGTCCTTGTCGAAGACGCCGTCGCCCCGGTCGTCCTTGACGCCGATGCAGCTGACGCTGACCGCGTGTCCGGGGATGGCGCCGAGGACGCCGCCGACCGAGTGGGTCGGGTACAGCATGGGCGGGTAGCTGGCGGTGCGCTTCCAGTCCTCGCCACCGCTGAACTGGTACGCGGCGTAGAACCCGAGGTCCATGTCGTGCACGTAGTCGCCCTCGGAGTAGAAGACCCGGCCGAAGGCGCCGTCGGCGACCTGCTTGCGGGCGAACACCGTCGCGGGGTTGTAGTAGCTCGTCTCGCCCATCATGTAGGTGAGCCCGGTCTCGCGGACGGCCTCGATGATGTCGCGGATCTCGTCGACCGAGATCGCCATCGGCACCGCCGAGTAGACGTGCTTGCCGGCGCGGAGCGCCTTGACGACGAGCGGACCGTGCGTCCAGCGCTGCGTGAAGATCGCGACGGCGTCGACGTCCGAGGCGAGCACGGCGTCGAAGTCGGCGAACGTGCCGTCGAGGTGCTGCGACTCGACGAGCTCCGACGCGCGGTCGTCGACGAGGTCGGTCACGAAGACGCGGTCGACGTCCGGGTGGAGCTTGAACAGCTTGGCGAACTGGGGGGCGAACTGGCCCGCGCCGACCATTCCGACAGAGATCATCAGTGACCTTTCCAGGGTGAGGGATGCGTCGCCGGGCAGGTCGCGCCGATGCGATCGACCGCCATCCTGACACGATTGTCTACACGTGACAACCCCGGATTCGGCGCGTGAAAGAGCCTCTTGCCACCCGGTGTCACCACGTGTAGATTCCCGGCTCACGGACTGCTGCACGTCAGTCCACCGCAGACGAAGGAGTCGCGATGGCCACCGAGAGCCCTGTGTCGTCACCCTTGACGACCGCCAGCACAAGACGGAGGAGTCGGGCAGCCGACCTCCCGCTCGCCCGTACCACCGTCCCACGCCGCCGCCGTCCCCGGAACGACCTGTGGCTCGCGCTGCTGTTCATCGCGCCGGCCGCGATCGGCTTCGTGGTGTTCCTCGCCTGGCCGACCGTGCGGGGCATCTACCTGAGCTTCACGTCCTACAACCTGCTCACCGAGCCGGAGTTCACCGGGCTGCAGAACTACGCGCGGCTCGTGCAGGACTCGATCTTCTGGCACTCGATGGTCGTCACGATCGAGTACGTGCTCATCAACATCGTCATCCAGACGGTCGTCGCACTGTTCATCGCCGTGATGATGCACCGCCTGACGAAGTCGACCTTCGTGCGCGGCATCGTCCTGGCGCCCTACCTGGTGTCGAACGTCGTCGCGGCGCTCGTCTGGCTGTGGATCCTCGACACCCAGCTCGGCATCGGCAACGAGATGCTCGCGGCCCTCGGCCTGGACCGCATCCCGTTCCTGCAGAGCGACGTCTGGGGCATCCCGTCGATCGCGCTCATCAACGTGTGGCGGCACGTCGGCTACACGGCGCTCCTGATCTTCGCCGGACTGCAGTCGCTGCCCGAGACGGTCTACGAAGCCGGCCGCATCGACGGTGCGAGCGAGTGGAAGATGTTCTGGCGCATCACGGTGCCGCTGCTCCGCCCGATCCTGTCGCTGGTGCTCATCATCACGGTGATCGGGTCGTTCCAGGTGTTCGACACCGTCGCCGTCACCACGCAGGGCGGCCCCGCGAACGCCACGAACGTCGTGCAGAACTACATCTACAACCTGGCGTTCGGCCGGTTCCAGTTCGGCTACGCGTCCGCGGTCTCGGTCGCGCTCCTCATCGTCCTCAGCATCATCACGATCATCCAGTACCGCCTCACCCGCTCGGGTGAGTCGGACCTGGACTGAACGGAGCGCCGCACCATGACCACGACCCTCACCCGTTCCGTCACCACGAAGCGTCCGCCCCGACCCGGAGCCGGCCACCGTCGCCGTCCGTCGGTCGGCCGCGTCCTCGCCTGGGTCGCGATGATCATCGTCATCGTCGTCACCCTGTTCCCGTTCTACTGGATCCTGCGCACCGCCCTGTCGTCGAACGGTGCGATCAACTCCGACCCCACGTCGCTGCTGCCCGTCGGGTTCAGCCTGGGCGGGTTCGAGCGGGTCCTCGGCCTGCAGTCCACCGAGGAGGCCCTCGCCCAGGGTGGCTCCGGCGCTGCCCTGAACTTCTGGCGGTACCTGCTCAACTCCGTGATCGTGTCGACGCTCGTCACGGTCGGCCAGGTGTTCTTCTCGGCCGCCGCCGCGTACGCCTTCGCCCGCCTGCGCTGGCCCGGACGCGACAAGGTCTTCGGGGTGTTCCTCGCCGGCCTGATGGTGCCCGCGATCTTCACGCTGCTGCCGAACTTCACGCTCATCAAGCAGCTCGGGCTCGTCGACAACCTGCTCGGCATCGCGTTGCCGACGATGTTCATGACCCCGTTCGCGGTGTTCTTCCTGCGGCAGTTCTTCCTCGGCATCTCGAAGGAGGTCGAGGAGGCCGCGCTGATCGACGGCGCGGGCAAGGTCCGGGTGTTCTTCCGGCTCGTCATCCCGATGGCCGCTGCACCGATCGCGACGCTCGCCGTACTGACGTACATCACGAGCTGGAACGACTACTTCTGGCCGCTCATGGTGTCGTACACGTCCAGCTCGCGGGTGCTCACCGTCGCACTCGGCGTCTTCAAGTCGCAGTCCCCGCAGTCCGGCACCGACTGGGCCGGGCTGATGTCCGCGACCCTCGTGGCGGCGCTCCCGATGATCGTGCTGTTCGGCGTCTTCGCCAAGCGGATCGTCAACTCCATCGGCTTCTCCGGGATCAAGTAGCCCCGGCTCGGACAGGACCACACCATGACGAACAACCTCTCCCGCCGCGCACTGTTCGCGGGCGGCGCTTCAGCCCTCGCCCTCGGTGCGCTCGCCGCCTGCTCGTCCCCGAGCCGGGGGACCGCCTCGAAGAGCGGCGCCCGCACCGTGAGCTACTGGCTCTGGGACTCCAACCAGCTGCCCGCCTACCAGCAGGTCGCGAAGGCCTTCCACCGCGAGAACCCCGACATCACGGTGCAGATCACCCAGCTCGGGTGGGCGGACTACTGGACCAAGCTGACGGCCGGGTTCATCGCCGGCACCGCGCCGGACGTCTTCACCGACCACCTGACGAAGTTCCCGCAGTTCTCCGACCTCGACGTGCTCTACAAGCTCGACGAGCTCGACGCGACGAAGTCCATCAGCGACGACGACTACCAGTCCGGCCTCGCCGAGCTGTGGAAGGGCCAGGACGGCCACCGCTACGGCTCGCCGAAGGACTGGGACACCATCGGGATGTTCCACGACCGGAAGGCGATGCAGAAGGCCGGCGTCTCCGACGACGAGCTCGCCACGCTCGAGTGGAACCCCGACGACGGCGGCTCGTTCGAACGGATGCTCGCGCACCTGACCATCGACTCCAAGGGTCGGCGGGGTGATGAGCCCGGCTTCGACAAGGAGAACGTCGAGGTCTACGGCATCTCGTCGAACGGGTCCGGCGGCGACGGCTTCGGCCAGACGCAGTGGTCGCCCTTCACCGGGTCGACCGACTGGTTCTACACGAACGAGAACCCGTGGGGCGACAAGTTCCGCTACGACGAGAAGACCGTGCAGGACACCCTCGCCTGGTACTACCGCCTGGCCGACAAAGGCTACATGGCGAAGTACGGCGTCTTCTCGACGACGACCGGTCCCGACGTGCAGCTCGGCGCGGGCAAGTGCGCGCTGTCGTTCAACGGTTCGTGGATGATCGGCACGTACCTGAACATGAAGGACCTCGACATCGCCGTCGCCCCGACGCCGATCGGGCCGACGGGCAAGCGGGCGTCGATGTTCAACGGGCTCGGCGACTCGATCACGAAGCAGGCGAAGGACCCGGAGGCGGCGGCGAAGTGGGTCGCGTTCCTCGGCAGCGACACCGCCCAGGAGATCGTCGGCCGCGCAGGCGTCGTGTTCCCGGCCCGTCCCGCCGGTACCGAGGCGGCGGTCGCGTCGTTCCGGAAGCGCGGGCTGGACGTGTCGGCGTTCACCCGGCAGGTCGAGGAGAAGACCACGTTCCTGTTCCCCGTCACCCGCAACCCGGCGGACGTGCAGGCGCTCCTGCAGCCGGCCTTCGACAACGTCTACGCGAACGGCAAGCCGATCTCGACGTTGACCGGCATCAACGAGCAGGTCAACAACCTGCTGGCGCTCACCTGAGCGCGCGGGTCGCCTGACGCGGTCTGACGCGACCACCCCTCGGTCTGGAGGCACGGGGCACGCCCGCCCCGCGCCTCCAGACCGTCAGACTGGTCACGTGGAACGACGTGAGCAGATCCTGGTGGCCGCTGCGGAGGAGTTCGACCGCGTCGGCTTCGCCGCCGCGACGATCGCGGCCATCGCCCGCGGGGCGGGCGTCTCGCAGGGGGCGCTGCACTTCCACTTCCCGACCAAGCTGGCCCTCGCGCTCGGTGTGATCGACGAGCAGAACGTCCGGACCTTCGACGTCGTGAGCCACACCGAGCAGTCACCAGCAGCTGCCCTGGTCGGCGCCTCGCGAGCCATCGCGGACCTGCTGCGGACCGACCCGATCGTGCGGGCGGGCATCCGGTTGTCACTGGAGCGCGGCGAGTTCCACGCGGCCACGGTCAGCTTCTACGAGCAGTGGATCGGCGGGATCGTCGACGTGTTCCGGCTGGCGATCGCGAGCGGCGAGCTCCGCACCGACCTGACCGCGGAACAGCTCGGCGCCACCGTCGTGCCGTACTTCACGGGCGTGCAACTGGTGTCCGACGTCCGCACCGGGCGGGCCGATCTGTTCCCCGCGGTCGCGACGATGTGGCGGGTGGTCCTGACGGCCACGGCTGACCCGGCGCACCGCGACCGGCTGCTCGGCGTCGTCGACGAGGCGTTCAGCGGTCGTGGAGTTCGCGGTCGCGGAACCACTTGAGCAGCCACGCCGCGCTCGTGCGGTCGAACGACCGCGGGAAGTCCGTCTCGCCGGACAGGAACGGACTGAAGCCCGGCTCCGCGTGGACCTCCGCGTCGTCGAGCGAGCGGTAGGCCATCGACCAGCCGTCGAATCGTCGTCGCTCGATGTCCTCGCGGATGAGCGACTTCACCTCGCCGTGCCGCGGATCACGGCTGATGGCGGCGAACCGGTCGTCGACGCTCCACGCAGGGCCCTCGAGCAACTGCATGAAGCGGCCGCCCTTCACGACGAGCAGCCCGGAGACGCCGAGCGCCTCGTTGCGGAGCCGTGAGCCGTCCAGCAGCGTCGCGAGGTCGCCGTCGTCGAAGGGGACGACGGCGCGACTCATGTAGACGATGGAGACGAGCACGGGTCCATGGTGTCAGTCGGCGGGGAGTTCGTGGGCCGTGACGTCCTCGTTGCGCTTCTTGCGCCACGGACGCGCGGGGGTGTTCGGGCCGTCCCAGACCAGGATCGCGCCCCACGCGGCGGCCAACAGCGGCACCGAGATGATGGCACCGGTGATGCCGGCCAGGACGGTGCCCGCGGTCAGGCCGATCAGGATGACCAGGCCGTGCAGCTTCAGGGTGCGTCCCATCAGCACCGGCTGGAGCAGGTTGCCCTCGAGCTGGTTCACGAGGATCACGATCCCGACGACGATGAGCGCCTGGACGGGACCGAGTGCGACGAGCGCGACCAGGGCGGCGAGGATGCCGGCTGCCGTCGCACCGACGATCGGGATGAAGGCCGTGATGAACACGACGACGGCCAGGGGGAGTGCCAGCGGGACGCCGACGATCGCGATGCCGACACCGATGCCGATGGCGTCGACGGCGGCGACCGTGGCGGTACCGCGGACGTACCCGCCGAGGGTCGAGACCACGCGGTCGCCCACCCGGCGTGCTCGGTCGTAGCGCTCACCGGTGAACGGGCGGAGCAGGAACTCCCAGATGCTCGGGCCGTCCTTGAGGAAGAAGAACAGCACCACGATCATCAGCACGAGGCCGGTCAGGAAGTTCGCGGTGGCCGAGGCGCCGGCCAGCGCGCCCGAGCCGAACTGCGCACTCGTGATGAAGTCGGTGACGGACGCCACGGCGTCGTCGACCTGCTTGTCCGAGATCGAGATCGGCAGGTTCTTCGCGAAGTCCTGCAACTGCTGGAACCCGTCGACGGCCGACTTCTGCAGCTGCGACCACTGGTTCTCGACGGCGACGACGATGAGCCACCCGATGAGCCCGAGCACCGCGAGGACGCCGATGAGCACCGCGAGGGTCGCGAGGACCGACGGCACCTTGTGCTTGCGCAACCAGGACACGATCGGGTGCATGGCCGAGGCGATGATGAGCGCGAGGAGCACCGGGATGGTGACGACGCTCAGCACGCTGCCGGCGTAGACGACGCCGGCGATGACCACCACGACGATGATCACCTGCAGGCACCGCGTCGCCAGGCGGCCCGTCGAGTCGGACCACGCCGCCTGGATCTTCGAGGGGGTGGTCGGCTGGGGGCTGTCGCGGAAGAACGGCATGGGATCGACCGTACTGATCCGCGGGGCGGCGCGCCCGGACCCGCGCCCGGCGTCGCGGATCAGGTGGAGACGGTCCGCCGGACGTCGACGTCGTGGGAGTCCCGTGCGGCGGGCGCGACGACGAAGGCGGCGACGAGCAGCACGAGGGGCACCAGCATCGCCGCCTGCAGCCCGAGGTGCTCGCCGACGAAGCCGAGCAGGGGCGGTCCGACCAGGAACGCGATGTAGCCGGCGGTCGCGACGACCGACACCCGGCGGTCCCCGTCGGTCGGGTGGTCACCCGCTGCCGAGATCGCGAGCGGGAACCCGAGCGCGATGCCGAGCCCCCAGACGCCCGCGGCGATCGCCGTGACCACCGGGCTCGGCGAGACCACCACGAGCAGGACCCCGATCCCGCCGACCGCGGCGCAGAGCCGGACGACCGGGCCCCGCCCCAGCCGCGTGACGAGCGGGGTGCCGGCCGACCGGCCGATGAGCATGGCGAGCGCGAACCCGGTGAAGACCAGCGAGCCGACCGCTTCCGGGGCGTCGTGGTCGGTCGTCATCAGGAGCGGGAGCCAGTCGCTGGCGGCACCCTCGGCGAAGGCCATCGCGAGCGTGATCACCGCGATGAGCGCGAGCTGCACGGTGATGACGGAGCGGCGGGTGGCCGTGGTGACGCGGGACGTGCCGGCGGCGTCTGCGGTGTCGGCTCCCTCCGTCTGCACTCCGGCACGCGGCAGCGGCTGCAGGTTGAGGGCAGCGAACGCCGCGAGTGCCGCCATCACCGCAGCCCCCACGAGCAGGTGCACGAGCACCGGTGTCCGGGCAGCCGTCATCGCGATGCCGACGACACCGCCGACGACGGTCCCCAGGCTGAAGCAGGCGTGCAGCACCGGCACCACCGGGTGGCCGATGCGCCGCTCGACCGCGGCGGCCTCGACGTTCAGCCCGATCTCGGCGACCCCCGACCCGAACCCGATCAGGAACAGCCCCGCCCAGACACCCGCCGGCACCTGTGCCGGGGCGAGCAGGGCGACGAGGACCATCCCCACCACGGGCAGCGCGCCACCGAGCAGGATCAAGGGTCGTGTCCCGAGCCGTCGGACGAGCGCACCGGCGCCGAGGATCCCGATCATCGACCCGATCGACAGCCCGAGGAGCACGAGCCCCATCGCCTCGATCGACGCCCCGAGTTCGTCGCGGATGGCGGGCGTCCTGGTCACCCACGTGGCGATACCGAAGCCGGTCATCGTCGACGTGGCGAACAGGGCCCCTCGAGGGTGCCGGGTCATGTGACCATCTGATCGGTCCGCCGACGGCCCGTCAAGGGTGCGGTCGTCAGCGGAGCATGCCGAGGGCGCGGGCCTCGGAGACCGCGGCCGTGCGCGAGGACACCCCGAGCTTCGAGAACACGTGCACCAGGTGCGACTTCACGGTGGCGTCGCTGATGTGCAGGCGCGCGGCGACGGCGCCGTTCGACGCCCCCTCGGCGACGAGGCGCAGCACCTCGAGCTCCCGCGCCGACAGGCTCACCGACGGGGCGCGCATCCGCGCCATGAGCCGACCCGCGATCGTCGGCGCGAGGGCGCTCTGTCCGGACGCGGCGGCGCGGACGGCCGCGACGAGTTCGTGCGGGGGCGCGTCCTTGAGCAGGTACCCGCTCGCGCCGGCCTCGACCGCACCGAGGATGTCCCCGTCGGAGTCGTAGTTCGTCAGCACGAGCACGTACGGCGCGGCGTCGAGCGCGCGGATCCGTCGCGTCGCGTCCGCCCCGGTGAGGTCCTGCCCGAACTGCAGGTCCATGAGCACGAGTTCCGGTGAGAGCCGGATGGCGAGGTCCACGGCCTCGTCCGGGGTGGACGCCTCACCCGCGACGACGATGCCGTCCGTGCCGTCGAGGAGTGCTCGGAGCCCGGCGCGGACCACCGGGTGGTCGTCGGCGATGAGGATGCGGATCACCGGACCTCCAGGGTCGCGACGAGCGTCGTCCCGCGGCCAAGGGCCGAGTTGACCTCGAGCCGGCCGCCGAACTGCTCGACGCGCTCTTCGGTGGCACGCAACCCGAACGAGTCCGTCGTGCCCGACCGGTCGTGGACGGCGACCGGGTCGAAACCGACGCCGTCGTCCGCGATGGTGAGCCGGGCCTCCTGACCGTCCACGGTGAGTGACAGTCGGACGTGGGTGGCCGCGGCGTGCTGCACCACGTTGGCGACGGCGCCCTGGGCGATGCGGAGCAGCGCGGTCTGGACGTCCATCGGCAGCGAGGCCTCCGCGACGTCGACCGTGACGTCGAGGCCGTCGCGCGACCACTGGGAGCCGGCCAACCGTTCCAGCGCTGCTCCGAGTCCGCGTTCGAGCGCCGGTGGTGCGAGTTCGCGGATGAACCGCCGGGTGTCGGCGAGGCCCTCGGCAGCGGTCTCACGGGCGAGCCGGATGTGCTCCGTCCCCGGACGCTCCCCGTCCGCGCGTTCGGCCGCGTGCAGCAGCATCTGGATGCTCGACAACCCCTGCGCGACGGTGTCGTGGATCTCACGGGCCAACCGGGCCCGCTCGGCGAGGACGCCCTGCTCGCGTTCGGTGACGGCCAACCGGTCGCGCGTGGCGAGGAGCTCGGCGACCAGGGCCTCGCGTTCGACCGCCTCGCGCGCGAGCGCCCGGTACCCCAGTCCGATGAGCAGTGCGACACCCGCTCCGACGAGCGGACCGACCACACCACCGACGGTGAATCCGCCGTGCAGTCCGAGGGCGACGACGGCGACCAGGGTCGCGGCGATGACGGCCACCGGTCCGACGATGCGCGGCAGGACGTGCAGGTACAGGAAGAAGAGCGGGAAGACGAGGTAGGCGGCCTCGGGGACGCCGACGAGCAGGGCGATCCAGACGAGGGTCAGGGCGACGAGCCAGACCGCACCGGCGACCGTCCGACGGCGGCCGTCGCCGCGCGCGACGACCGCCCCGAGCAGGTACACGCCCGCGAACACCGCAGCCAGGGCCAACCGCACCCACGTGCCGGCGCCACCGTCCACGAGCACCCGCACGACGACCAGGGCGAGCAGCGCGGCCGACAGCACGTGCAGGCCGGTCCGCAGACCGACGAAGACCGGGGTGAGGGTGCTGTGCGCCATGTGCTCCCCAGCGTACGGAGGCACCGGCCGGTGGGGATCAACCGAAAGTTCGATCGGAGGACCGAACCCTCCGGCGATGCCGGGTGGGAGCACCGCGGCGAGGCTGGGAGTCGTGGTCGTGGAAGGTCTGCGACCCGGGAAGGGAACACCGTGTTCGTCGCTTGGCGCGATCTCCGGTTCGCCCGTGGCCGGTTCGTCCTCATCGGCTCCGTCGTGGCGCTCATCACCCTGCTCGTCGGGTTCCTCGCCGGGCTCACCGGCGGGCTCGCGTCGCAGAACGTCTCGGCGGTGCTCGACCTGCCCGGCGACCGCCTGGTCCTGCAGCAGCCGTCCACCGGGCAGCCGTCGTTCGGCGACTCCACCATCGGGCAGCGGGCCGTGGACGGCTGGCAGGCGGCCCGCGGGGTCGACGACGTGGTGCCGGTGGGCATCGTCCAGGGCCGGGCGACGGCACCGGGCGCGGGGTCCGGCGCTGCGGGGTCGGGCGCTGCGGGGTCGGGCGCGGCCGTCGGCGTCGCGCTGGTCGGGCTGCCGACGGGAGCACGGTCGACCCCCGTCACCGATCTCGCACCCGGTCGCGACGACCAGGTCGGGCTGTCGTCCGGTGCTGCGGCCGACCTCGGCGTGCAGGTCGGCGACCGCATCACCGTCACCGGGACGGACTACCGCGTCGCCGTCGTCGGCGGCGACGCCTGGTACAGCCACACACCGGTGCTCGCCATGACCCCGGAGGCGTGGGCCGCGGCCGACCGGCGGCTCGGCGGCGACGGCGCGCCGACCGTCCTGGCCGTCAGCGGCAGCCCGGACTGGGACGCCGTCGCAGCGTCCACCGGCACGTCCGCCGCGTCGCCGCTCGGGTCGCTGACCGCCCTCGAGACCTTCCGGTCCGAGATCGGGTCGCTCGGCCTGATGATCGTCATGCTCTTCGGGGTGTCCGCGCTCGTCGTCGGGGCGTTCTTCACGGTCTGGACCATGCAGCGGGCCGGCGACGTCGCCGTGCTCAAGGCCCTCGGCGCGAGCACCGGATCACTCGTCCGCGATGCGCTCGGACAGGCGCTCGTCGTGCTCGTCCTGGGGATCGGCGTCGGGATGCTGGCCGTCGTCGGACTCGGCGCGCTCGCCGGCGGTGCACTGCCGTTCCTGCTCAGCCCGGTCACCACCGTCGTGCCGGCCGCCGCGATGGCCGTCCTCGGACTCGCCGGCGCCGCCGTCGCGCTCCGCACCGTCACCTCCGCCGACCCCCTCACCGCCCTCGGGAGCAACCGATGATCACCCTCGACGACGTCACCCTGACCTTCCCCGACGGCGACCGGCGGATCACCGCGGTCGACCACGTGTCCCTCGTCGCCCGGCCCGGCGTCGTGACCGGCATCACTGGCCCCTCCGGATCGGGCAAGTCGTCGCTGCTCGCCGTCGCCGCGACGCTCATCCGGCCGGACTCCGGTCGGGTGCTCATCGGCGACGTCGACGCGGCCGCGCTGTCCCGGGACGAAGCCACCGCCCTGCGGCGTGCGCACATCGGGATCGTGTTCCAGCAGTCGAACCTGCTGCCGTCGCTGACCGCACGGGAGCAGGTGCTCGTGATGGCGCACCTCGGCGGCCGGCACCCCGCCGGAGGTCGTCGCGCGGGAGGGCTCCGGGACCGGGCCGACGACCTGCTGGACGCGGTGGGGCTGTCCGAGCACCTGGACAAGCGGCCGGCGCAGCTGTCCGGCGGGCAGCGGCAGCGCGTCGCGATCGCCCGGGCACTCGTACACGAACCGGACGTCCTGCTCGTGGACGAACCGACGAGTGCGCTGGACCAGGAGCGCGGCGCGGCGATCATGGAGCTCATCGCCCGACTGACGCGCGAGCGGGACACCGCGACGATGCTGGTCACCCACGACCTGGTGCACCGCGGGACCCTCGACGAACTCGTCACGGTGGTGGACGGTCGGCTGGCCGGGGCGTCGGTGATCGCCGCCTAGGATCGGGCACATGGCGACCGTCCTCCTCGTCCGACACGGACGCACCACCGCGAACGCCACGGGCGTGCTCGCTGGACGCACCGCCGGCGTGCGACTCGACGCCGTCGGCCGGAAGCAGGCCGACCGCACCGCGGAGCGCATCGCTGCCGTGCCGGTCGTCGCCGTCGTGTCGAGTCCGCTCGAGCGGTGCCGGCAGACGGCCCGGGCGATCCTGGAGCGACAGCCCGGCGACCCCGCGTCGGCCATCGAGCGGGCGATCACCGAGGCGGACTACGGCGAGTGGCAGGGGCGGAAGCTCGTCGACCTGGCGAAGGAGCCGCTGTGGCGGACGGTGCAGGCGAACCCGAGCGCCGTGGTGTTCCCCGGCGGTGAGTCCATGCAGACCATGCAGTCCCGGGCGGTGTCGGCCGTCCGGCGCATCGACGCCGAGGTCGAGGCGGAGCACGGGCCCGGAGCGGTCTGGGTCGCGGTGAGCCACGGCGACATCATCAAGTCCGTCCTGGCCGACGCGTTCGGCATGCACCTCGACCTGTTCCAGCGCATCGGGGTCGGGCCGGCGTCGGTGTCGGTCGTGCGGTACGGCGAGCACCGGCCCGAGGTGGTCGCGACGAACACCGAGTCCGGCGATCTCTCGTGGCTCGCGACCGCTCCGGCGCCCAGCGGGGACGCAGCGGTCGGCGGCGGGGCCGGACATCCGGAGGCCCCGTCCGAGGCAGGCCCTGCCAGACCCTGAACGGGCGCAGGCCCGCACTCCTACAATGCGGGTATGCCCTCCATCGTCCACGGCTTCGACTGGCCGGACCGCCTCGTCGTCGGCACCATCGGCCGTCCGGGCGAGCGCGCCTTCTACCTGCAGGCCCGCTCCGGCAAGCGCGTCACGAGCGTCGCCCTCGAGAAGGAACAGACCGCCGTGCTCGCCGAGAAGATCGACGAGCTGCTGGACGAGGTCGCCACGGTCGAGGCGAACCGCTTCAGCGTGCCGGACACCGCCCCCGTGGAGCTCCGCGACCCGGAACCGCTCGACCAGCCGGTGGAGCCCGAGTTCCGCGCCGGTGCCCTGAGCCTGGGCTTCGACCCGTCGACGGCGCAGGTGGTCATCGAGGCGTACCCGATCGACGATGACGTCGAGATCGTGTCCGAGGAGAGCGAGGACGGCCTCGAGATCGAGGCGGTCGTCGAGATCCCCGAACCCGACGAGCTCTTCCAGGTCAAGATCCCGGTCGGCACCGCACGCGCGTTCGTCGAACGCACCCGCGAGATCGTCGCCGCCGGCCGTCCGCCCGGCGACGCATGAGCGACGGCTCACTGAGCATCACGGCGCGGATCCGCGAGGCCTCGAACGCGACCTTCCTGGCCGAGCTGGACGGCGAGGCGGTCGTCTACAAGCCGATCGAGGGGGAGCGCCCGCTCTGGGACTTCCCGGACGGCACGCTCGCCGGCCGCGAGGTCGCTGCGCACCTGGTGTCCGAGGCGTTCGGCTGGGGCATCGTGCCACCGACGTGGCTCGGTGACGGACCGTTCGGACCCGGCATGGTGCAGCGCTGGCAGACGATCGACCCGGACCAGGACGCCGTCGACCTCGTCACCCCCGAGACCGCCGAGGCGGAGGGTTCGCCGTGGCTGCCCGTCCTCGAGGCGATCGACGAGCACGACCAGCCGGTGACGCTCGTGCACGAGGACTCCGAGGCGTTGCGCCGCATGGCCGTCTTCGACGTCGTGGTGAACAACGCCGACCGCAAGGGTGGCCACGTGCTGGCGATGCCCGACGGACACCGGTTCGGTGTCGACCACGGGCTGGCCTTCCACGTCGAGCACAAGCTCCGCACGGTGCTGTGGGGGTGGATCGGCGAGCCGCTCGGGCCGGACGAACTCGAGGGGCTCGACCGGGTGTCGGAAGCGCTCCGCGGTGCCCTGGGCGACGAACTCGCCGAACACCTGACGGCGGAAGAGGTCGACACGGTGCGCGCGCGGTGTGCGGCGCTGCGGGCCGTCGGCATCTTCCCGCCACCGCCGGGGCACGGCCCGGCGGTGCCGTGGCCCTTGTTCTGACGCACCCGTCGTGAGCCGGCGCCCCGGCCTGGCCTGCCGTGGCGACCCCGGCCGGCCGTGGACACCCCGGTCCGGGACGGTGGGGCCCGTCGGGTCCGGACCCCACCGACCGGTCCGCGTCCGTGATCCGTGGACGCGGAGACCCGTGGCGTCCGGTGGCGTGCGCCGTTGCACTCCGGGACCCCGCGGGAGTCGACCGGTCGAGAACGGATCAGGTGCACTCGGCCGACCGCTTCCGGCACGCCGACGAGGTCAGCGCGGGAAGAACGATCACGGCGGCCGGGGTCTGGGGCAACTGTGGTGGCGCTCAGCATACGACCGTGGAACCCCGCGCAACAGCCCCTGTCGGGATCGACCCGGCGGCTAGTCGAACAACGACGGCCCGCCGCGGCGCGACCCCAGGTACGACCCCACGACGGCGACACCGAGGTCGTCGTTCTCCGGAGCGACGACCGAGCCGTCCACCCGCTTCGCCATCGCGTCGATGAACCGTGCGAGCCCCGGGTCGTCGCCGAGGCGGAAGAACGTCGTCTGGGCGCCGAGACGACCGGCGTTCTCGAGCTCCCGAACGGTCAGTGCGATCGTCACGGGGTCCGGCGGGTAGTCGAACCACACCTGTCCGTTCGGCTCGAGGTGCGACGTCGGTTCCCCGTCGGTGACGATGAGCAGCACGGGTTGGGCGGTCGGGTGCTTCCGGAAGTGCCGGTTGGCGAGGAGCAGCGCGTGGTGCAGGTTCGTGCCCTTGTCCCACATCGCGTCGAGACCCACGAGCTGCTCGATGTCCACGACCTCGGCCTCGCGTCCGAACGCGATGAGCTGCAGGTCGTCGCCGCGGAACCGCGTCGAGACGAGCGTGTGCAGCGCCAGGGCCGTGCGCTTCATCGGCACCCAGCGGTCCTCCATCGCCATCGAGAACGACGTGTCGACGAGCAGCGCCACGCAGGCCTGTGTGCGGGACTCGGTCTCCTGCACCTCGACGTCGTCGATGGTCAGGCGGACGCCCGGGCCGACCCGCCCGTCGGCCGCGGTCCGGGTCAGCGCGTTGGTGATCGACCGGGTGACGTCCCACGGCTCGGTGTCGCCGTACGCCCACTGCCGGGTCGCGCCCGAGGGTTCGCCGGCCGCGCCGGACTGCCGGATGTCGCGGGCACCCTGTCGGCCGGACATCCGCTCGGCGACGTCACGGAGCAGGCTCTTGCCGAGCTGCCGCATGGCCTTCGGGGTGAGCCGGAGCTGCCCGTCCGCTCCGCGGCGCATCGCCCCGGAGTTCCGCAGGGCCTTCTCGAGCTGCTGCAGGGTCCTGGCGTCCACGGCGGCCTCGGCACCGAGCTGCCGGGTCAAGGCGTCGAGGTCCAGGTCGTCGAGCTCGGAGCCTGGTCCGGACTGGGCGAGTTGGTCGGCGAGGGCGTCGAGGTCGGCGATGTCCTGGAAGACCCCGGTACCGTCGCCGAGTCCGAGCCCCTGGTCGCCCTCCATGCGCTCGGATCCGCCCCAGTCCTCACCGGGGCGCAGGGACCGCAGGTTGGCGTCGAGCTGGGACAGCTGCCCCATCAGGTCGGGGGAGCCGAAGGCCTGCTGGGCGAGGGTGTCGAGTTCGTCGCGCTGCTCCTCGGTCATCGAGTTCCGCATGCGCTGGGCGGCGGCGGCCCGTGCCGCGAGGTCGTCGAGCAGCTCGTCGACGTTCGCGGGGTTCGACGGGAAGTACTCCGCGTGCTCCGCCATGAACGCGTCGAACTGCTCCTGCGAGTCGGTGCCGGCGCGGTGGTCCTCGAGCAGCTGGTTGAGGTCCTGCATCATCGCGCTGACCGCGGCACGGTCTTCGTCCGTGGCCCCCTCGAGCGCCTGCTTCATGCCCGCGAAGCGCTGGTCGAGCACCTCGCGACCGAGCAGGTCCTTGATTTCGTCGTACTTCTGCCGGGCCTCGCGGCTCGTCCAGTCGTAACCGCCGAGCTCCTGCACCGCGGCGGCCGACGACGGGGACAGGCTGTCGAGCTGCATCTCGGCCAGGGCGCGGTCGCCGTCGTCGAGCTCGACGTTGCGGGCGAGTTCGCCGCGTTCGGCGCGGAGCGCCTGGTCGAGCAGTTCGCGAACCTGCTGCAGGGTGCCGTCGAGGTTGTTCTTCGCGGTGAGTTCGCGGCGCCGTTCCGCGACCTTGCGCGCGAGGTCGTCGAGTCCGCGCTGCGTCCGGCCGCCACGGCGCAGGAACTCCCGCATCGCGCGCTCCGGTGAGGTGCCGGCCATCACGTCCTGCCCGATGGCGTCGAGCGCTTCGGCGAGGTCGGCGGGCGGCGCGAGCGGATCCGGTCCGTCGGTGTACGCCCCGTACCGGGTGTCCCGCGTCAGTCGTCGGTTCTGCCTAGCCATAGACGGCTTCGCCCCCGCCGGACTCCTTGCTGATGCGGCGGGCGAGGAAGAGCCCCTCGAGCGCGAGTTCGATCGCACCCGCGCGCTCGCCGTCGTTCGTGGCACCGAGACGCTCGCACACCTGGTCGTACAGGTCGGACTCGCCGATCGACGGCAGTCCTTCGAGGAACGCCCGTGCGCCGACCTGTTCGCCCGTCGTCACCATCGTCCCGCCGTCGAGCGCCTCGACGAGCACCCCGAAGTCGAGTCCGCGGAACCGGGCACGCACCGTCTCGGCCGTGGCGGTCCGCAGCAGGTGCTCGAGGACCTCGTCCGCGCGGTCCTCTTCGCCGTTCTCGAACTCGATCTTGCCGCCGAGCACGTCGACCGCCGTCTCGAGGTCGATCGGTCGCGCGACGGCCTCCGGCTCACCCTGGCGTGCTGCACGGTGCACGGCCGCCGCGGCGACCGTCTCGGCGCCGGCGATCGCGAACCGGGCGCTGACACCGCTGCGCTGGTCGACCGCGCTCGACCCGCGCAGGGCACGGGTGAAGCGGGCGAGGATCTCGACGATCGCGTCCGGCACCTCGGCGGTGAGCTGCGCCTCCTGCCGGATGACCGCGATCTCGTCCTCGAGTTCGATCGGGTAGTGGGTGCGGATCTCCGCGCCGAAGCGGTCCTTCAGCGGGGTGATGATCCGGCCGCGGTTCGTGTAGTCCTCCGGGTTCGCGCTGGCCACCACGAGCACGTCGAGGGGGAGTCGGAGCACGTAACCGCGGATCTGGACGTCGCGTTCCTCCATCACGTTGAGCATCGCGACCTGGATGCGTTCGGCCAGGTCCGGCAGCTCGTTGATCGCGACGATGCCGCGGTGGCCCCGGGGGACGAGTCCGAAGTGGATGGTCTCCGGGTCGCCCAGGCTGCGCCCTTCGGCGACCTTCATCGGGTCGACGTCGCCGATCAGGTCGGCGACGCTCGTGTCCGGCGTCGCGAGCTTCTCGACGTAGCGGTCGTCGCGGTGCCGCCACGAGATCGGCAGGGCGTCGCCGAGGTCGTCGGCTCGGCGGGCGCTCGCGGTGGTGATGGGCTCGTAGGGGTGCTCGCCGAGCTCGGAGCCGGTGATCACCGGGGTCCACTCGTCGAGCAGGCCCTGCAGGGTGCGGAGCAGGCGGGTCTTGCCCTGGCCGCGCTCACCGAGCAGGACGACGTCGTGTCCGGCGATCAGGGCACGTTCGAGTTGCGGGATCACGGTCGTCTCGAACCCGTGCAGGCCGGGCCAGGGGTCGTCTCCCGCGCGCAGCGCGGTGAGCAGGTTGTCGCGGATCTCGGCGCGGACCGTCTTCTGGACGTGGCCAGAAGTGCGGAGCTCGCCGACCGTGCGGATGTCGGGTCGGGTCACGTTCTGGACGTTACGCCGTTGCGGACGGGAGGCGCGGTGCCAGCTGGCACCGCGCCTCCCGTCCGCTTGTGGGTTTCCATAGCAACCGCAATGATTGAGGCTCCGGCATCGGAGCCGGATTCGATAGGGGGATCCGGCTCCGAGCCGGCCCCGTCGTACCGAATGTGAACCATCTCGCCGATCTCGGCGTAGGTTCCCCTCTCGTGAGCAGCACGAACGGGGCGATCAAGAGCCTGGTCCCCGCCAGGATGGACAGACTGCCGTGGACGAGGTTCCACTGGAGTGTCGTCGTCGGACTCGGGGTCTCCTGGATCCTGGACGGGCTGGAGATCCAGATCGTCTCCAACGCCGGCTTCCAGGCCGACCTGAACCTGTCGACGCAACAGGTGACCTCACTCGGCACGATCTACCTGGTCGGCCAGGTGGTCGGAGCGCTGGTGTTCGGACGCATGTCCGACCGGCTCGGGCGGCGCAAGCTCTTCATCCTGACGCTCGCGATCTACCTGATCGGCTCGGGCGTCGCCGGTCTCGCCCAGGACTTCTGGTTCCTGGCCGCGTTCCGGTTCGTCGCCGGCCTCGGCATCGGCGGCGAGTACGCGGCGATCAACTCGGCGATCGACGAACTGATCCCCGCGAAGTACCGCGGCCACGTCGACATCGCCATCAACGGCACCTACTGGGGCGGCGCCGCGCTCGGCGCCTTCGCGAACATCTACCTGCTCGACACGGCCAACTTCTCGGAGAGCATCGGCTGGCGCATCGGCTTCTTCCTCGGCCCGGTGCTCGGCATCGCGATCATCTTCCTGCGGCGGCACATCCCCGAGAGTCCGCGCTGGCTCATGACCCACGGGCGCGAGGAAGAGGCCGAAGCGACCGTCACCCAGATCGAGGAGGCGGTCGAGAAATCCACCGGCAAGCGGCTGCCGGACGTCGACGAGTCGAAGGCCATGACCGTCACGCCGACCGACCGCGTCGGGTTCCTGACCATCGCGCGCGTGCTGCTCAAGCAGTACCCGACGCGCACCCTGGTCGGGGCGTCGATGATGATCACCCAGGCGTTCCTCTACAACGCGATCTTCTTCACCTACGCGCTCGTCCTGACGAACTTCTTCGGCCTGAAGACCGCGCAGACGTCGATCTACTTCTTCCCGTTCGCGATCGGGAACCTGCTCGGACCGATCATCCTCGGTCGGTTCTTCGACACGTGGGGCCGTCGGCAGATGATCTTCCTGACGTACCTGGTGTCGGGGCTCGTCCTGGCGACCTCGGCGTTCCTGTTCCGCGCCGACGCGATCTCGGCGACGGTGCAGGTGGCCTTCTGGTGCGTGTCGTTCTTCTTCGCTTCCGCCGGTGCCTCGAGCGCGTACCTGACGGTCAGCGAGATCTTCCCCCTCGAGCTGCGGTCGCAGGCCATCTCGTACTTCTTCGCCCTCGCGCAGGTCTTCGGTGCGGTCGCACCGCTGATCTACGGTGCCTTCATCGGGGACGGGTCCTCGCGGGAACCGCTCTTCTGGGGGTACCTGCTCGGGTCCGCGGTGATGATCGGCGGTGGGGTGATAGCCCTGGTCTTCGGGGTCGATGCCGCACGGAAGGGGCTCGAGGACGTCACCCAGCCCCTGTCCGTCCTCACCGGGGACGCGGAACAGCAGCGGCGCTGAACAGCGACGGCGGCCATGCAACATTCTGTATTCAGAGTGTTTAGCACGGCCGTCGTCGTGGTGCCACGGTGCTGGCATGGCACTCCTCCACAGCTCGACACCCACCACGACGATCCACGACGGTGCCGGTGCGGTCGGCCAGGGTGACCGCCGTGCGTGAGGCTGGCGCGATGGAGCAGTCACCGATGCGTGTCGGCCGGGGCGACCGCGACCCCCACGGTCTCCGGCGCAGTCTGTTGCGCGACGCGGTCTTCCTCCGCCTGCTCGACAGCGTGCTGCGCGGCGAGTACCGCCGCGGGCAGCGCCTGCGCCTCGACACCATCGCCGAGGACATGCGGGTCTCCCGCACGCCGGTGCGCGAAGCCCTCGTCTCCCTCGAGTCCCATCAGCTCGTCACCGTGCAGCGGTACGTCGGCGTGGTGATCACGCAGTGGTCCGTCGGGCAGATGACCGAGCGCCTGCGCATCGCCCGGGCGCTGGTCGTCGACCCGCCGGTGAGCGGCACGGGCCACGACGACCGCTTCGACCCGGCCTGGCTCCGCGAGTGCTGGACCGAAGCCGGGGCCTTCGTCGAACTCGCCGCGTGGTTCCTCCGGCGGCGCGGCGCCTCGGTCAGCGCCGACTGGATGCTGTCGCAGCGCACCGTGCTCGACACGTTCTTCACCGACGACATCGCACTGGCCAACGGGATCGACGCCGTGGTCGACCGGGCGCGGCGACTCGACCTCGTCGACCAGGCCGTGCGGGCAGCGGAGCGTGACGCGCTCGACGACTGCGCCGTGGTGCTGCTCGAGCTCGCGGCGGCGCTCATCGCCCTGCCGGACCGGTTCCGGGTGGCCGTGGCCTCCTGAGCCGTCCCGGCTGCGGGTTCGTACAGGTCGGCGCCACGGCGCACGGATCCGGGGGTCGACGGTGGCCCGGTGGCCTCGCTCCGACGTCGTTCGCACTGGATCGCCAGGGACCTCCGTGGCAGCCTTGACCGGTTGCCACCCCGGCGCGTCCACCGACGACAGGAGAGCCCGTGAACGACGTCCGCGATCGCTCCCACCGTCTCAACCGAGCCGACGGGATCGCACGGCACGGACGTCTCCGTCGGTCCGGACCCTTCCGGACCGTCGCTGCGCTGGTCGCGAGCGTCGCCGCAGTCGCGCTCGTCAGCACCGCCTCGGTCGCCGCGATCGCCGCGAAGCAGGTGACCGACGACCTCGGTGACGGCGTGCAGATCGAGGGGCAGCCCGCGCCGCGGTCGAACGGCACCAAGGCGCCGTCGCTCAGCGCGTACAAGGGTGGCTTCAACATGCTCGTCGTCGGGACGGACAACGACCCGGACCAGTCCGCGGAGTTCGGGGAGCGCGACGCGACGCTCAACGACGTCAACATCCTGCTCCACGTCTCGGCCGACCACACCAACGCGACCGCGGTGAGCATCCCCCGCGACCTCGTCACCCCGATCCCCGCGTGCAAGAAGACCGACGGCTCCGGCACCGCGCCGGCCATGGCCGCGCAGCCGATCAACACCTCGTTCAGCGACGGCGGGCTGAACTGCGTGACCCAGACCGTGCAGGGGCTCACCGGCCTGGACATCCAGTACTCGGCCGCGGTCTCGTTCAACGGCGTCATCGAGATGTCGAACGCGATCGGTGGTGTGCCGGTCTGTGTGGCGCAGCCGATCGAGGACCCCTACACCGGGCTCGACCTGCCCGCCGGTACCTCGACCCTGCAGGGCGACGAAGCACTCGCGTTCCTCCGGACCCGGCACGGCGTCGGTGACGGTTCCGACCTCGGCCGGATCTCGAGCCAGCAGGTGTTCCTGTCGTCGCTGCTCCGGACCGTGAAGTCGAACGACACGCTCACGTCGCCGACCACCCTGTACAAGCTGGCCCGTGCCGCGGCGTCGAACATGCAGCTGTCCCAGAGCCTGAACGACATCGGGACGATGGTGCAGATGGGTCGGGCGCTGCAGGACCTCCCGCTGTCGCAGGTGAACTTCGTGCAGTACCCGGGCACGACCGGCGGCACCGGTGTCTACGAGGGCAAGGTCCAGCCGACGACGTACCTGGCCGACCAGTTGTTCGCGAAGATCAAGGCGGACCAGTCGTTCTCCCTGGGGGAGGACAGCACGGGCATCGGGTCCGAGGCGAACGCGGCGCCGTCGGAAGCGGCCTCGGCGCCGGCTGCTGCGGCGCCGTCGGCTCCGGCGTCCGCACCCGCGGCTGCTGCGCCGTCGTCGCCTGCCGCCGCTGCTCCGACGGCATCCGCGACGCCGGAGACCATCGACGGGCTCGAGGGGCAGTCCGCCGACCAGGAGACCTGCTCGAAGGCCTTCGGCTACTGACCCGGCTGGGGCTCTGGGTCCGAGACTCGACGTAGGCGACGTTTCTCGGGCACCGCGCCCAGGGGTCCGTCGTTCAGCCCGAGTCTCGGGGTGTCCAGCCCGAGTCTCGGGAACCCGGACGGCCGGAGAGGGGCCGCTCCCCGAGCGGGCGCCAGGCAACCGGGCGCGCCGGGCCCGGCTCGGAGAGCGACGTCGGTGCTGTGTCGCGACTACGGGGACGAGCCCCGGAATGTGATCGCCGCGTCTCGATGATGCTATTCACCGGGGTACGTCGGGACAACCCCGAGGTGTCCCCACTTCGGGGGACCCGCGTTCCGCGACCGTGCCACGCGCGGGGGTGCGGTCGGGTCGAGAGTGGCCCGGTCCTCCTGTATGGTGGTCGGAGCGCTCGCGAGAGTGCTTGGAGACGTCGCATAGTCCGGCCGAGTGCACCACCCTGCTAAGGTGGAGTCCCCTTTAGGGGACCGAGGGTTCAAATCCCTCCGTCTCCGCACTCCACGAAACCCCGGTCCGATCGGACCGGGGTTTCGTCGTCCCTGCGCCCGACTGGATCAGCCGCGCTTCCTGGTGTTCACTTTTGGCGAGTGTTCAACCAACGTGAACACGGCGAACTATTGAACAGTGGTGTGCTCGAGCGAACCCCGGTCAGACCGCGTTACGTCGGATCGAGGCACTCGCGGAGGGTTTCCTCCGCGGCGCCGACCGCTGAAGCGACGGGTGACCGTCAGGCCGTCGCGACGCTCCCTGTCGAGGTCAGCTCGCCAGCCCCGCGCGAACGCCCACGCCGCACGGCACCCATGGCGACGAGCGTCAGGGCCACGGCGGCCAGGGTGATCCCGGCGCCCGCCCAGATCGGCGATGTGTAGCCGAGCCCAGCGGCGATGGTGAGCCCACCGATCCAGGCACCGAGCGCGTTCCCGAGGTTGAACGCGGCGATGTTCGCCCCGCTCGCCAGGGTCGGCGCGTGGTCTGCGTACTGCATCACGCGCGTCTGCAGGGCCGGCACGGTCGCGAACCCGAAGGTGCCCATGAGCACGAGTGCGATGACGGTCAGCACGGGCGAGGTCGCGACGAGGGCGAACAGTCCGAGCACCACGGTGAGGGCGACGAGCACGACGAGCAGGGTCCGGTCGATCGAGCGTGCGGCGAGCTTGCCGCCGACGAAGTTCCCGACGAACAGCCCGACGCCGAACACCACGAGCAGCCACGGCACCGCCGAGGACGGGAAGCCGGACACCGAGGTCAGCGTGTACGCGATGTAGGTGAACGCCCCGAACATCCCGCCGTAGCCGAGCACGGTCATGCCGAGTGACAGCCACACCTGGCCGGAGCGAAAGACGCCGAGCTCGCGGGCCAGTGACGGCGTCTCGGCCTGGCGGACGGCGGGGACGAGCGCGAGGACGCCGACCAGGGCGACGACTCCGATCGCGACGATGGCCCAGAAGGTCGAACGCCAGCCGAGCGCCTGGCCGAGGAACGTGCCGAACGGCACCCCGAGCACGTTCGACGCCGTCAGTCCCGTGAACATCAGGGCGACGGCCGAGGCGCGCTTCGAGCGCTCGACCATGTTCGCGGCGACGACGGAGCCGATGCCGAAGAACGCTCCGTGGCAGAGTGCCGCGATGACGCGTCCGGACATCATCACCTCGTAGGTCGGTGCGATCGCCGACAGCGTGTTGCCGATGATGAAGAGCACGAGCAGCCCGAGCAGGACGGGCTTGCGGAGGAGCCGAGTGGTGGCTGCGGTCAGGCCGAGGGCGCCGACGATGACGGCGAGTGCGTAGCCGGTGACGAGCCAGCCGGCCGTGGTCTCGGTGACGCCGTAGTCGGCGGCGACCTCGGGCAGCAGGCCGGTGATGACGAACTCGGTCAGTCCGATGCCGAATCCGCCGAGTGCGAGGGCGATGAGTCCCGCGGGCATGGGGGTTCCTTCCGTTGTGCGGTGGCGCTGTGCCGCGTACGCTGGTTGTTGCAGACGCGCGGTATCGATAGTTGCACACGCGGGGTATCCGCGCAAGCAACTGCACGCGCCCGCAACGACCGCGGCGACCGACCGCGGCGACCGGCCGCGCAGCCGACCAGAAGGAGCCCGATGTCCGTCGACGACACCTCCACCGCCGTCCGTGCCCACGGCTGGCGCACCCTGGCGGCACTGCACGGCCTGATCGAGACGCGACTCGAGCGCGCGCTGCGCGACGTCGACCTGTCCGTGGTCGAGTACACCGTGCTCGACGCGCTGCGCCGGCAGGACGGCTTCCACATGCGCATGCAGCAGCTCGCCCGCGCAGCGGCCCTCAGCCCGAGTGCCACGACCCGGCTGGTCAACCGACTCGAGGAACGTGCGCTGCTCACCCGCGTGCTCTGCGCCGACGACCGCCGCGGGCTCTACACCGAGCTCACCCATGCCGGTCAGCGGCTGCTGGATGCGGCCACGCCGATCCACGCCGCTGCGCTCGAGGGGGCGCTCGCCGAAGCGCGCGAGGTCCCGGAACTCGAGGAACTCGCGGTCGCGGTCGACCGGCTCGAGGGTGCCAGCGTCTGATCCGTCGGCCGGGAGGCCCGGATCACCGCCGCCCCGCGCGCTGCGGTCGCGGGGTGGCCTGCTTCTCAGGCCCGCGGCGGCGCCGTCGTGGACCGCACGACGAGCGACGGCGGCACCAGGACCCGGCTCGGAGTAGGTCGTTCGGCCGCGCCGACGAGCTCCACGAGCCGGTTCGCCGCGAGCCGCCCGACCTCGTCGTTGTGCGGGTCGACCGTGGTCAGACGCAGCAGGGGCGAGGCGGCGAGCGGGGTCTCGTCGTTGCCGACCACCGAGACGTCCTCGGGGACCCGGAGTCCGGCTTCGCGCACGGCGGCGATCGCACCCATCGCCATGACGTCGTTCGCGGCGAACACCGCCGTCAGGTCCGGGTGGTCCCGCAGTGCGCGGCGGGTGCCCTCGTACCCGGTCGTCTCGGACGTCGGGCCGTCGCCGTAGACCAGTGGCGCGATGCCGGACGCGACCATCCGCGCGACGGTGCCCTCGCGGCGGACCGCAGCCGGGCCTCCCGAACCGGTGACGTGGACGATGCGGCGGTGACCGAGTCCGATCAGGTGATCCGCTGCCAACCGGCCGCCGGCGGCCTCGTCCGAGGCGACGACGTCGAGCCCGCCGGGCACGTCGGCGCGGGCGCCGGCGACGACGACGGGGGTGTCGGCCGGCACGACGAGGTCGGGGAAGCCCTCGGCGGCGAGGACGACGCCGTCGACCCGTAGCGAGACGAGGTCGTCGAACGGCGAGGAGTCGAGGTGGGCGTTCGCACGGGTGTCCGCGAGGGTGAGCCGCAGGCCGTGCGGTGCGAGCGCGTCGCGGATGCCGTCGAGCAGGGGGACGAACCACGGGTTGCGGAAGTCGTCGACGATGACGCCGACGGTGCGGGTCCGGGTGCCGGCGAGGATCGCGGCGGCGCGGTTGGGGCGGTAGTCGAGCTCGGCGGCGGCCGCGAGCACGGCCGAGCGGCGTGCGTCGGAGACACCCGGGTCGTCGCGGAGCACCATCGAGACGAGTGACTTCGAGACGCCGGCACGGGTCGCGACGTCGATGATCGTCGGGGGTCGTGACACGCGGCTCCTTGACAGGACATGGGGTGGTCGGGCTACAGTCTACCGACACGTTCTGGAACGTTCCAGAATCGGCACCGGACTTCTCGAAGGAGAGAACCATGAGCGACAGCATCGGCGTCGCCGTCATCGGGGCGGGCATGGCGGGCAAGGCCCACATGGCCGCGTGGCGGAACGCACCCTCACTCTTCGCCCCGACGCTGCCGCCCGTGCGGCTCGTGTCGATCGGCGACGTGTACGAGCCGTTGGCGGCCGAGGCTGCGCAGCGCTTCGGCTACGCCCGCCACGACACGGACTGGCGAGCCATCGCCGAGGCCGACGACATCGACGTCGTGAGCGTCGTCGTCGCGAACACGCTGCACCGCGAGATCGTCGAGGGGCTGCTGGCCGCCGGCAAGCACGTCCTGTGCGAGAAGCCGCTGTCGGACTCGCTCGAGGACGCACGGGCGATGGCCACCGCGGCCACCGAGGCATCGCAGCGCGGGCTCGTCGCCCGCGTCGGCTTCACCTACCGCCGCGCCCCTGGCCTCGCCGCGATCAAGCAGCTCGTCGAGGACGGCACGCTCGGCCGTGTCCTGCACGTCTCCGCCCGCTACTGGACCGACTACGGCTCGTCGCCCGACGTGCCCTTCTCATGGCGCTTCGCGGGCGCCCCCGGCACCGGAGCCCTCGCCGACGTCGGCTCCCACCTGGCGTACGTGGCCGAGTTCCTGGCCGGCGAGGTGCAGAGCGTCAACGGCGGCATGTTCACGACCGCCATCACGAAGCGCCCGATCGCCGCCGGGTTCGCCCTGCGCGGCCAGGCCGTCCCGCTGACCGGTGAGTTCGCCGACGTCGAGAACGACGACTACGCCACCTTCAACGCACGCTTCGGCGACGGCTCCGTGGTGGGCTCGCTCGAGGTGTCACGGGTCGCCACGGCGCACCCGAACGGCCTGGTCATCGAGGTCTTCTGCGAGAACGGCGCAGCGCGCTGGGACCAGGAGCGCGCGTCGGAGATCGGCCTCGCGCTGCAGTCCGACGGCTCCCGCCTCGGTGGGTACCGCCAGGTCGTCCTCGGCCCGGACCACCCCTACGTCGCCGGTGGCATGGCGATGGACGCGCCCGGTGTCGGCTGGGGACAGAACCAGATGTTCGAGTACCAGGCACGCGCGTTCCTCGACGAGGTCGCCGGCGTCGCCGACCCGCTGCCCGCCAACGCCACGTTCGACGACGGCGTGCACAACATGGAGATCCTCGACGCGGTGGCACGGTCCGCCGGGGCCGGTGGGGCCTCCCTCGAGGTGCCGTCCGTCCGCACCACCGAAGGAGCGCACGCATGAAGCTCGGTCTCTACAACGCCATCTTCCACGACCGGCCGCTCGCCGAGGCCCTGACGGCCATCGCGGGCAACGGCCTGACCGGCATCGAGCTGAACACCGGCGGCTTCCTGCCGCCGGTGCACGTGCCGGACATCGACGCGATCCTCGAGGACGACGCAGCACGTGACGCCTTCCTCGCGCAGTTCGAGGGCACCGGGGTGTCCATCGCCGGCCTGAACTGCAACGGCAACCCGCTGCACCCGGACCGAGCGATCGGTCAGGCCCACGCCGAGGACATCCGGCGCAGCATCCGTCTCGCCGCCCGCCTCGGGCAGGACCGCGTCGTCACGATGTCCGGGCTGCCGGCGGGCGAGCCCGGCGGCACCCGACCGAACTGGATCGTGAACGCCTGGAACTCCGCCGCGCTCGACGTCATCGAGTACCAGTGGAGCGTCGCCGTGCCGTTCTGGCAGGAGATCGACGCCCTGGCGCGGGAGCACGGGGTCAAGGTCGCACTCGAGCTGCACCCGCAGAACGTGGTGTTCAACCCGGCGACGATCCGCGAGCTCGTAGAACGTGGTGGCCTGACGAACACCGGCGTCGAACTCGACGCGAGTCACCTGTTCTGGCAGCAGATGGACCCGGTGGCGGTCGTCCGCGACCTCGGCGACCTGGTCTTCCACGCCGCCGCGAAGGACGTCCGGATCAACCCGCACGCGGCGATCAACGGCGTGCTCGACAACTCGTTCCGTCGGCTGTCGCCGGACGAGCCGCGCACGAACCTCGGTGGCGACGAGTGGGCCAACGAGTGGCCGAAGCCGTCCGCGTGGGACTTCGTCGCGCTCGGCAAGGGTCACGACGAGGCGTACTGGTCGGCGTTCCTCGAGGCCCTGCGCGAGGTGGACCCGGACATGTGGGTCAACATCGAGCACGAGGACACCGAGCTCGGTCGCGAAGAAGGGGTCGCGGTCGCCGCGAAGGTCCTGCTCGCAGCCGACACGGCGCTCACGACGCGCGCGTGAGTCGCGTCTGAGACGCACCACGTGATCCGGACGGGAGGCCCGTGGGACGTGCGCTGATCGGCGCACGCTCCACGGGCCTCCCGTCCAGTGCGCATCGGTGACACGCCCACCGGGCGCTGTCACCGGACCGATGTAGCATGCACGACACCTGTCCCGAGACGAGGAGCCCTGCGTGCCGGAGCCGACCGACCCCGCCTTCCCCCTCGAG
The DNA here is from genome assembly GCF_015350935.1 of Curtobacterium sp. VKM Ac-2887. Taxonomy (NCBI): domain Bacteria; kingdom Bacillati; phylum Actinomycetota; class Actinomycetes; order Micrococcales; family Microbacteriaceae; genus Curtobacterium; species Curtobacterium sp. VKM Ac-2887. The sequence continues at coordinate 32,031 of NZ_JADKSB010000027.1, forward strand.
CGCATCCGAGAGGTCGGCGACGCCATCGTCGCGTCCGTCTCGACGGTGATCGACGGCAAGACCGAGGCGATCCGCACCGCCCTCACCGTGATGCTGGCCGAGGGACACCTGCTCGTCGAGGACGTCCCCGGCGTCGGCAAGACGGTCCTGGCGAAGGCACTCGGCGCCTCGGTGGGCGGCTCGGTGAACCGCATCCAGTTCACGTCCGACATGCTGCCGTCGGACGTCACCGGGGTGAACATCTTCGACCAGTCCTCTGGCACGTTCCGGTTCTCACCGGGGCCGGTGTTCGCGAACGTCGTCATCGGTGACGAGATCAACCGCACCAGCCCGAAGACCCAGTCCGCCCTGCTCGAGGCGATGGCCGAGTCGCAGGTCACGGTCGACGGCGTGACCCGGCTGCTCGACCGCCCCTTCATGATCGTGGCGACGCAGAACCCGATCGACATGGAGGGCACCTACCCGTTGCCCGAGGCCCAGCGTGACCGCTTCATGGCGCGCATCACGATGGGGTACCCGAGCGTCGACGCCGAACGGCAGATGCTCGCGAACCGCGGCGGCGGCGACCCGCTGTCGCACCTGCGACCGATCGTCGACGTGACCACGCTGCGCGGGATCATCGAGGCCGTGGCGAACGTCCACATCGCCCCCGACGTCGAGGCGTACGTCATCGCGATCGTCCGCTCCACCCGCACCCACCCCGACCTGGTGCTCGGCGCCAGCCCCCGCGCCACGCTGCACCTGGCCCAGGCGGCCCGTGCCCACGCGGCGTTGCTCGGCCGGCCGTTCGTCACGCCGGACGACGTCGCTGCGCTGGCACCGATCGTGCTCGCCCACCGGCTCGTGCCGGTGGCGCGCGGACTCGGTGGCACGGGCGAGGACACCGTGCGCGAGATCGTCGTCCGCATCGTCTCCGACACCGCCGTGCCGTTCACGGCGACCCCCGTCCGCTCCTGATGCCCGGCCGATCGGCACCGTCGTCGCTGCTGCGGCGCACCGGTGCCGCGCGCTCGACGCTCGGGCGCTTCGGCCGCCGTGGGCTGTCCCTGCTCCGGCGCACGCCGTTCCCCCGTCCGACCGTGCGCGGCTGGACCGTCATCGCGATCGGCATCGGGCTGATCGGGGGTGGGCTCGTGGGCACCACCAGCGTCGCCGTCTCGGCCGGGCTGCTGCTGCTCGTGCTCGTCGTGCTCGGCATCGTGATGGCGTTCGTGGTCGCCGCACCGCTCCGGGGCAGCCGGAGCACGGCCCGCGCGATCGTGCAGGTCGGCGAGGTGTACCGCGAGCGGATCACCCTCGGCAGCACCAGTCTGCCGATCGGCCCGCGGTCGACCCTGCTCGTCCGCGAACAGCTCGAGGACGCCTTCGCGAGTGCGTCCGAGGCGGAGACCTACGCGCTCGTCGGCCCGGGTGTCCCGCCAGCGGTGCTCGACGTCGAGGCACTCGCGATGCACCGGGGCCGCACGCTCGTCGGACCCGTCACCATCCGGGTCGAGGACCCCTTCGGCCTGCTCCGCATCGACCGCCCGGTGGTGCCGGCGGAAGAGGTCGTCGTCGTCCCCGCGAGCGCACCCCTCGCCGCGATCGACACCGGCGCCCTCGCCGGGGCCGTCTCCGCCGACGAAGGACGGGTCGGGCAGGGCGGGTCCGCCGACGACAGCGAACTCCGGCCGTACCGTCCCGGCGACCCCATCCGTCGGGTGCACTGGGCGCAGAGTGCTCGCCGCGGCGAACTGCACGTCCGGCAGACCACGCAGGCGCAACCACCCGAGGCCGTCATCGCGCTCGACGTCCGGCGCGAGTCCTACCAGGGCCTCGGGCGTGAGGACCTGGCGGAGCTGTCCGACCTGGGCGGTGACCAGGCCTTCGAGCACGCCGTCGTCGTCGCCGCCAGTGTCGCCCGCGCCCTCGCTGCCCGGACCTCGCGCGTCGTGCTCGTGAGCGACGGGCCGTCCGGCAGCACCCGGCACGCCGGTGACGTCGGCGGCCTCACCGACGTGCTCGTCGGACTCGCGGACGTCCGGCTCCGCAGCGACGCTCGTCCGGTCACCGAGGTCCTGCCCGAGGTGCGCGGGCGGGACGTGCACGGCATGACCGCGGTGGTCACCGGCAACTGCACCGCCGAGCAAGCGGCCGAACTCGTGACGGCGACGAGCGGATCAAGCCGCGGGATCATGGCGACGATCGTGCCGCCGGACCCGGTGGTCCGGGGGATCCTCGACCGCGGCGGTTGGCGCACCCTCGTGGTGCCGGTCGCCGGGGCGACCGCGTCCGGAGCCGCACGGTGAGCGGCGCCGCTGCGTCGTCGCGTCGACCCGTCGACGTGCGTGAGGTCCTGGACCGCGACGACGACACCCGTGACACCCCGAGCACCTGGGTCGTCGCGCTCGCCCCGGTGCCCGTGCTCATCGCCGCGCTCGCGATCCGCCCGCTCGTGCAGGGCACCGCCTGGTGGGTGTCCGGCGTCGTGGTCGTCGCGGTGCTCGTGGCCGTCATGCTCGCGGTGCGTCGCCGGGCCCCCGGGGTCCGGTTCGTGGCACTCGTCGCCACCCTCGTGCTGTGCTCGTGCGCCGCCGCCCTGGTCAACGACGTGCAACCCCTCGGCTGGCTCGACGCCGACGGGGCGCTGGGCGAGACGCTCGCCGCCATCCGCCTGAACCCCGCGCCGTTGCCGCAGACCGACGCGATCCGGCTGGTCGTGACCGTGTCGATCGCCTGGGTGGCGGGCGTCTCGTTGTTCCTCGCCGCGATCGCCCGGATCCCGTCGCTCGCCGCCGCGCCCGCACTCGTCATCCTCATCGTCCCGGGGATCATCACCGGACAGCCGGCGGGCACCGCACTCGTGATCACCACGGCCGTCGCCTTCCTCGCCCTGCTGTGGCTGTCGGTCCGACCCGTGCAGCGAGCGGTCCCGGCCGCGGTCGTCGGTGCGATCGGGCTCGTCGTCGCGATCGGCCTGCCCGCGATCGTGCCGCTCAACGCGAGCTGGCTGTCCGGCGTCACCGGGGCCATCCAGTCGCCGATCCAGCCCGGGCGACCCGGCACCCTGCTCGAGCTCGGTAACGACCTGCGGCAGCCGAGCGAACTCGAGGTGCTCCGCTACCGGTCGTCCGACGGCCAGCCCGAGTACCTCAAGCTCGCCGACCTGGACGAGTTCGGCACCGGGGACTGGGTGCCGACGGTGACGAACGCCGCCGAGGCCGACACCGCCGACCAACAGCAGTGGGCCGAGGGCGTGAACCCCCGCCTGGCGACGCGCGGTGACGTCACGGTCCGGATCACCGGGCTGTCGAGCACGTACCTACCGGTGCCGTCCGGGGCGGTGTCGATCGAGTCGCGTTCCACCAACCTCGACCTGTCGCAGTGGCGCTGGATGGGGTCCTCGAGCACCGTGCGGTCCACCGGTCCGGCCACGCCGCGCGGTGCGACGTACGAGGTCTACGGTGCCTCGACCTTCGCGAACGCGTACCTCGACGCCGTCGCGGCCTCGGGTGTCCTGTCCCGTGCCGACGGCCGGGGGTTCCGCGAGCCGAGCGGTGACCAGCTGCAGACCGACCTGACGCTGCCGAAGGACCTCCCCGCGAACATCACGTCGACCGCGGAGCGGGTGGCCGGGGCCGCGTCCGACGACTACGCCCAGGCCCGCGCCCTCGAGCAGTGGTTCCGCAGCGACCTGTTCACCTACTCCGAGACGGCCCCCGTCGAGCAGGGCTACGACGGCGACAGCATGGACGTCGTCTCGACCTTCCTGCAGGTGCGCGAGGGCTACTGCGTCCACTTCTCGTCGGCGATGGCCGTGATGGCCCGGACGCTCGGCATCCCGTCCCGCATCGCGGTGGGGTACCGGGCCGGGGCGGCGCAGCCAGACGGTGAGTACGCGGTGTCGAACCGGCAGCTGCACTCCTGGCCCGAGCTGTACATCAAGGGGGCCGGGTGGGTCGCGTTCGAGCCGACGCCGGACTCCGACGCGGCAGCGCAGCCCTCGACCGAACCCACGGAGACCCCGACCGCCGCGACGCCCGAGTCCCCGCTGCCCGCGCCCGAGCAGTCCGCACCTGCCGAGTCCTCGGCGACGCCGACCCCCTCGGCGTCGGCGCAGCCCGGTGCGGCCGGTGCCTCGGGTGGCAGCGGTCCGGCCGGCCTGCTGTTCGGCGCGGCACTCGTCCTCGCGTTGCTCATCGCCCCCGGACTCGTCCGAGCGCTCCGTCGGCGGTCGCGGTTGTCCGCCGTCGCCGCGGGTCGCTCACCCGCGGTGAATGCCTGGCGTGAGGCCCTCGACGACGTCGCCGACCACGGCTACGCCCCGGGGCTGGCACCACCCGGTGACGCAGGGGCTGCGGCCCGGACCGCCCGGGCCGTCCTCGGGCGACTCCGTCCGGTGCTGCCGGCCTCGGCGCTCCCGCACCTCGACGCCGTGGTCGATGCCGTCGACCGTGAACGGTTCGCGGCTGGCGGGGTCGCAGCGGTCGACGGCGAGGCGCTCGTGCAGCACGTGCAGCAGGCGCGGGAAGCCCTCGACGCCTCGGTCTCCGGTGGACGGGTGCTGCGGTCGCGCCTGCTGCCGCCGAGCCTGCTGCCGTCGTCCGCGTGGTCGCACGAGGGCCGTCGGCGCTCCCGTCGCCCTGCCTGACCCCGCCTGACCCCGGAGTCTCGGCTGGTGCGAGGTTGACGGCTCCGTGCGGCGCTACAACCGGGCACCGAGCGGTCAACGCGGCACGGGATCGCCGCCGCCGCACCGTGCGCCACCGCACCACGCCGCCGTCGCACCGTGCGGGGGTCGCCGGGTGGTGCGAGGTTGACGGCTCCGTGCGGCTCTGCAACCGGGCACCGAGCGGTCAACGCGGCACGGGATCGCCGCCGCCGCACCGTGCGCGGCCGCGCCGGCCGCGCCGGCCGCGCCGCGCCGTGCGCCGCCGC
>NZ_JADKSB010000028.1:0-32164 GCF_015350935.1 Curtobacterium sp. VKM Ac-2887
ACAACTAAGCTCAACAACCCCAGAAGGGGTCCGCCCCAGTTCGGCACAAAGGGGTCCGTTCTACTTCGGCGTCAACAACGATCGGCTATCCGATCGTTGACCGCGCCGCGGTGGGCCGCAGTAGCCTCGATACTCACGAGGGGGTGCGTGTGCGAGCACGAGGGTTGGTCGTCTACTTCATCGCGGCCTGCTTGCTCCGCGGTGCCGACGCGGCCGCAATCATCGGTGTGGTCCTCGCCGCCCGTCCGGCCGGTGCTGGCGATGCCACCGGCCTTCTCGCCGCCTGCATCACTCTGCCCCACCTCGCGGGGCCAGTCGCCGCGCAGCTCCTCGACCGCGCCAGGTCCAAGAAGCTCGTCCTCGCCGGTGCGGGACTCATCTACGGGCTCGCCCTCGCAGGCGCGATCCTCCTGCTCCCCATCACGCTCACGGGAGCCGCCGGCGGACTCCTGATCGCGGGCTTGGCCGGACCTCTCCTCACCGGTGGTCTCAGTAGTCAGCTCGCGGCGATAGTCGGTATCGACGAACTCGCACGACGACGTGCACAGGGGATGGACGCCTTCACCTACGGTGTCTCCGCCACGGCGGGCCCCGCCGTTATCGCCATCGTGGCCACCGCCAGCGCCTCCACCGCTGCGGTCCTCACCGCTGCCTGCGCGGCAGTCGCCGGAGGGTTCGTCGTGCTGGCCCTTCCCCGAGCGGCCCAGCAGCCCACCAACGGCGAAGCACCAGCTCCCGTAGGACTGCGCGCTGCGCTCGGGATGCTCCTGCAACTACCGGGACTGCGACGGACCACGATCGCCACCGCCCTGACGGCAGTCCCCCTCGGCGCTGTCCCACTCCTCGCCGTCGGCACAGTCGACTCCCTCGACGCGTCCACCGCCTCGTCAGCTGTGCTCACGTCCGCCTACGGTGCGGGAAACCTCGCAGTCTCTTTGCTGCTGATCGTCCTTCCGCTCCGCGGGCAGGCGGACCGGCTCATCCGCTGGGGCGTCGTCACCGTCGCAGTCGGGTTCGTTCTCGGGCTGGCGATCTTTTCCATCCCCGTCGGTGCTGCTGCGTTCGCGCTGCTCGGCGTTGCGACGGGAGTCCTGTTCACTGCGAGCCTGGCAGCTCGGGCGGCGTTCTCCCCACCCGGCGCGGAAGCGCAGATCTTCGTCAGTATGGCCGGTATCAAGGTCGCGTTCTCCGCGGTCGGCACCGCTCTCGCAGGCACCCTTCTCGGCTTCGGCGGGCGCACGATGTTCGCGATCGCTGCCGCCCTTACCCTCGCGACGCTCGCCTACCACCTCCTCGACCGCCGGGCGCAAGCGTCTCAATAGGCGATGGCGGTTTCAAGGGGTCGTTGCAACGGGTGGTTGTTTCGGGTCCGACAGTAGTTGTTCGAATGCTTCTGCCGGGGTGCGGTAGCCGAGCGTTTTGCGGGGTCGTTCGTTGAGTTCCGTGGCGACGTCGAGGAGTCGTTCCGGGCTGTGGACGCTGAGGTCGGTGGACTTCGGGAAGTACTGCCGGAGCAGGCCGTTGGTGTTCTCGTTCGAGCCGCGCTGCCAGGGCTTGTGCGGGTCGCAGAAGTAGATCGCGAGGTCCGTGGCGAGAGTGCTGTCCTTGTGCCGGGCAAGCTCGGTGCCCTGATCCCACGTCAACGACCGACGGAGATGCTCGGGCAGGGTCTGGATGGTGGGGATCATCGCGTCACGGACGGCGTCGGCGCTGTGCCCGTTGGGCAGGTGCAGCAGCATCACGTAGCGGGTTGTGCGTTCGACGAGGGTGCCGATCGCGCTGCGGGCGTTGATCCCGACGATCAAATCGCCTTCCCAGTGGCCGGGAACGGCCCGGTCGTCAGCTTCGGCGGGGCGTTCGCTGATCAGGATCATGTCGCGGATCTTCGACCACGACGCGCGTCTGGGTTCGCCGCGGTGTCGGCGGATGGCGCGGCCGGTGCGGAGGTGTGTGTGCAGGTCAGCGCGCAGGTGCCCACGGCCCTGAACGAACAGGGACTGGTAGATCGTCTCGTGCGACACGTGCATCTCCGGCCGGTTCGGGAATGTCCTAGCCAGGTCATCACGGATCTGCTCCGGGGACCAGTTCCGCACCAACCGCAGCTCGACCTGCAGAGCGAGCTCCAGCCGGTCGAGTTTCCGCGGTTTCGGGCGTCGCGCACGAGCCCGGCATTGCTTCTCAGCCGAGTACGGCCGGTAGGTTCCGCCAGCCGCTGCGTTCCTGGTGAGCTCGCGGCTGATCGTCGACGGCGACCGACCGAGTGCTTTGGCGATCGCGCGCACGCCCTCACCGTCCTGGCGTAGGTCTGCGATCTGGAGCCGCTCTTCTTGGCTGAGGTACCTGTCGGAGCGGGGCGTGTGGGCGAACGGGTTCCGTCCGCCGGCTGCTTTGACCCATCGATATCCCTGACGTCGGTCCACGCCGACAGCATCACAGGCCGCCGTGCGTCCGAGGCCCTGTCTCAATAGCTCCCAGAACCGCGCCTCTCGAGCGCGGTGTTCCAGCCTGGATCCCATCTGCAGCACTCCGATTCACGGTGGTGTTGCAACGACCGGCTGAACCCAAGGATCCCCTACCGGTCCGCCTGCACCGCCCGATTGAGGCGCGGCGTGGGGAAGTCGAGCTGACGAGCCGTGGCAAGTGCGTCTGCGATTACCGCGGTGGGCTCGGCTGCGTTCGGGTCGGCGTGCGCTGCGAGGCTCACCCGCGCGATCGGGACGAGCGCGGTGGCCACTGCCGAAGCGGTGGCAGCCAACCGAGGGAGCCGAGCGGGCAGCGTCACGCCGCGGTGGCGTCGGAGGTCCACCCCTCGCGCTCGGAGGACGGGCAGCAACTCGCGGCTCGTGCGGAACGCCTCGTGCAGTGCGGCCCGGTCCCCGATCATGTTCGCCAGCCCACCGCTCCGCAGGGCCTGGGAGAACATCCCGACGTCCATCGCGAAGTGCAGCCAGAGCCAACCACGCATGTCGCGCTGTTCCTTCACGACGAACCCGGCCTGTGTGAAGACCGTCCGCACGACGCGGTCCCGCCGGTCAGCCGACGTCCCCGTGGCACCGAGGACGACCGAGCGGAAGACAGCACCGTGCAGGACGCCGTCGCTGCCAAAACCGCCACCAGCACCAGGGAACCCGAACCGAACCTGGTCTGCCGGGAGCGGAGCAACCGCGGAAAAGGGTTCGTCCCACACGTTGCCAAAGATCAGCACGGTGGCATCACCGACGTGCGGGGCAACGGACGCAACAGCTTCGCGCAGACGGTGGTGCCCGACGCTCACCACGATGAGATCGAACCCCTGGCCCGGGTCCGAAACGTCGCGCAGTTCGGTGTTGAACGTGGAGAACGACCGTCGTCCCAACGCCGATCGCCGCCCGTCGACGAGGTCGATCTGCACTTCGTCGCCGTACTCCGCGATCCGGCTCGGCCGGACAGCGAACACAACGTCGTACCCTGCGTTCGCGAACGCCTGTCCGTAGACCGTCGCGATGACACCACGGCCAAACATCAGTACCCGCACCGCGCACCTCCTGCTAAAGTGGAGGCTGTCTCCGATTCATACAATACGGAGACCGTCTCCACCTGTCAATGGGAGCACACATGGCTGAACCAAAGCCGTTGCGAGCTGACGCACGCCGCAACCGGGCTGCCATCATCGCGGCAGCCCGATCAGTGTTCGATCAGGGCGAGTCACTCCGCTTCGACGACTTCGCAGCACGCGCAGGTGTGGGGGTCGGAACGCTGTACCGACACTTCCCCACTCGCGCAGCGCTGGCCGCGGCGGTGTACAAGAACGAGGTCACCGCGCTCTGCGACCAGGCGAGCGACTCCACACAGCCGCCCGGTATGCGTCTCGAGATGTTCCTCCACGCATTCGTGGACTACGTCGTCGAACACGCAGCGCTCGCGCGCGCCCTCGCCGCCGACGTCGACTCGTCAGCGCAAGCCGAAGGCGGGAGCCAACTGGAACGCACGCTCACGGACTTGATCGCCGGCGCCGCCGCCGAAGGAGCCATCCGCTGTGACGTCACTCCCGGAGCTGTCCTCATCGCGCTCCACGGAATCGGGTCTGCGATCGACCGCCCGCAGTGGGCAACGGAATCACGGATTGTCGTCGGGCTCATCGTGCGGGGCCTGGGCTTCCACGCGCAGGTCGACCGGACGGGAGAAGTCGTTGACCCAGGGACGGGCACGGTTGCCAACTGACGCGGAACACGCCGCCGCCGACGTCGAGCAGTTTGCACCTTCTTCGCGCCCTGAACCAGACGCAGCAGCGTCTCAGTAGCCGATCGGCTACCGCACACCTCACACCCGATTCGCGACCCGCGCAGATCCGGCGATTTAGGTGTCTCAACTGTGAGCAGCTTCGTTCGGTGTCGTCGTTCTCGCACCGCTCCGTGTCGTGATCACGTCTCGATGACGGATCGGCCGACAACTCATTCGTCGGCCGCCCAGTCGGGCGGTGCTGAGAGACGCACTGCGCCTATGCGAACCCGCTGTGGCGGGACCCCGAGCATCAGGGCCGCGCAGTCCTGTGCCATTGGTCGGATCTCGCTTCGCCGATATGCCTGCGTCACTGAGTCGACGGTGGGGATAACGATGACCCAGAACTTGCCCTCGCGGTGCACATCAACGTGGATCAGAGTGGCCACGAAAACTCCAAGCGGTACTCCGCCGTCGCGAAGAGACCGACCCTAGCGACCTAGCTTCCGGCCCGCTACTCGTGGATGATCTCCAGACGAACGATCTCGGGCACGAGAGGCGCCGCGAGGACTGGCCGCCGGAGGTGCGCGTGCAAGCACTCGAAGTACCCCCGCAACATCCAGTCCCGATGCCAACGCGCCTGTTCGAGGCTGATCGGTCGGTTGGGAACGGTCCCCCGCGAACGGTCCACGCTTTGCGTCACCACCAGGTAGCCGTGGTGGCCAGGCGGTCCGTCATAACGGCGCAGCGCTCGGTATCTGGGGGGCAGGTCGGAGTACTCGATGCGGTTGTGCCAGTTCGCGGGATCGGGCCACTTGATGACGGCGACGATTAGGGAGTGGGGGCGGTCGGCCCGGACGACTTCGGCTGCATCCGCGGCCTCGTCCGCGGATCTCACTTCGTAGTCGATCAGGCCGCCATCACGAAACCCCACCATCCAGTCACCCACGGTTCAGAACTTTAAGGCGCATCTGCCGTCTCGATAGTGGCTCCTGTGGACGTGTTGCGATTCGGTGTCGATGATCGTCCGAGCGGAGGAACCGCCCAGATCGGTGGTTGTGTGTCGCCATGACTAATTCAGGGGTGGGCCGAGTTGCTGGCTGGATCGCGGTCGCGGTCGCTGCAGTGCTCGTGGTCGTGTTCTTCGCGTTCGTCCTGCAGGGCAGCTCATGCAACGATGCAGCATCCGGTACCGACAGCACCTGCAGCGCGACCGGGCCCGCGGTCGGCACTGCCGGGGTCTGGGTGATTTCGGTACTCGGAGCCGCCGTCATCGCAATCGCGATCTGGCGCGCAATCGTCGCCGCACGGACGACAGCGGCCGGGGACACCGAATCGGTATCACCGGCCGCCGAAGTGCGTCGCTAGCCGGCCGCTTCCTCGAGGGTGACCTGCTCGGGCAGCGTGTCGCCGCCCTCATCGCCCTCGGGAACCTTCGTGAACGTGGACACGTCGGACGCCGACGCCGATCGCTTCGCAGCGGTCTGCGTCGCCTCCTCGTACAGGCCAGCCTCACCACCGGTGACGTAATACTGGCTGGCGAGATCGCCGTCAAGCCCGGAGGCCGTGAGATACAGCAGGTAGGTCCCGCCGTCCTCGAGGAACGCCGCGGGCCCCGGGTTCGCGGTGCTGCCGAGCTGCCGGACGACGATGTCGCTACCGGCATCCACCCCGTCGGCATCCTTCGGAGCATCGGCGACATGCAGAGTCGAGAGAGTGAAGTCTCCGGATCCCTCGATGTCCTGCGCGACGTGCTGTTCCGTGACCGTGCCGGACACTACGAGGGTGCTGGCGTCCGACAGGTCCGCGGTGGATGAGTAGAACTCGACCCGTGACCCGTGGCTGCTGCTCGATGCGCAGCCGGCGAGAGCCGCGATCGACGCTGCAGCGAGGACGAGACCGGCGCCGCTGCGGATGATGTGCTTGTTCATGTGCGCGGTCCCTTTCAGTAGATGGAGTTCAGGCCGGCGACTTCGTCGGCGGTGAGATTACGAATGCCTGCGCCGTACGCGGCGGATGCGCTCTTGTACATGACGTGCTTCACGCCGGAGACGTGGTCAAGGCCGAGTCCGTGCCCGAGCTCGTGCAACCACACGACCTTGAGCTGCGCGACCGGCTTCCCCGCGAGGTAGTGCGTGTTCAGGAACGAGTGGGCACTGGTCGTGCGTGAACCGATGTGGATCTGGTCGGTGTGGCCCTCGTAGCCTGTCGCGCCTTCGTTAGTCTGCGCAGCGGTGAACGCGGGTCCACCAGTGTTGGTAAGGCTCAGGTTCACGTCCGTTGCGGAGATGTTCGTCGCCGCCTGCCCGATCGCCGTCCGATAGTTCCCCGACGTCGTGGCGACGTAGATCCGGAGGTTCCCGTTGGCCCAGTGGTAGCCGAGCTTCGCATACGCCTGCGCAGCCGTCGGAATCGCGACCATCGCGCCCACCGCGAGCACCGCGGTCCCCAGCATTACGTAGCGTCGTGTTCGTCCCGCCTGCACACGTGCAGCGAAACGAGCAGTGAACTTGTTCATGTCACCCCAAAGATCCGAACGAACGGGGCGCTCAGGAGCCCCCGCGCCAGCGTGACCCCTCCCCCGTGAGTGATCTTCGAATTGATCCCCCAACGTCATCGAAGCACGATGGCGCCGGTGTACCAAGCACCGTTACCAACTCGACACAGGAAACCCATAAGTGGATACCGGTTTCCCTGCCTCCCCGCGCCAGCTTCTACCGCCCGGTAACCGATCCCTCCCCGGACGTCCGCGAGCATCCATACGCGTCGCACGCTCGAACGTCTCATTGACCACGACACTGGCCTCGGCGAGGTCCTCCTGGTGCCGCTCGACGTCCTCGAGCTGCTAGTAACACTCGCCATCCGGCGAGCGGCTCCGCCGCCGGTGGACCAAATGCCGTAGCGGCGGGAAACGGCGACGCCTCGGGATTGATGGGAGCACTTGGACAGGTCGATCCGGCGCGGAGGTAAACCCCGTGCTCAACCTCTCGATCATCGACGAGCTCGCGATCTTCAGGCGGATCCTCCAGGCGACTGGGATGGTGGCGATGCACGTGCATCTCCGAGATCCGTCTGCCGATCCCGCCGAGCGCTGCGCGAGCGTCGAAGGCGACCGAACCACCGCGATGCCTATCTCGACGCCCCCGGCTCGACGACGCCGCTCCCCCGCGTAGCAGCGAGCGATCCGAGCAGCAGCAGATTGTCCGCAGACGCTGTGCCGGGGAGAGCGTGGTACACAATGAGCTGCTGCCCGGGCGAGCTCCTCACGTCGAACGCGGTGTACTCCAGGAGCAGGTCCCCCACCTCGGGATGCCGAAACGCTTTTGCCTCGTGCGTCTTGCCCCGAACGTCGTGCCTGTTCCACACGAGACGGAACTCCGCGCTAGCCGCGTGGATCTCGGCGACGAGGGCTTGCACCCGGTCTTGGCCGTCGGCGTGACCGAGGGCAAGCCGGAGGTTGGCGACGCACGTCTCGGTCGCTCGGGTCCAGTCGGAAAAGAAGTCCCGACCGCTCGGGTCGAGGAAGGTCATCCGGGCGATGTTGTCCGCCCGCGCGAACCCGGAGTAGAGCGCGGTAGCCAGCTCGTTGCGGGCAAGGATGTCGAGCTGACGGTCGACGATGAACGCCGGCGTGTGCGACCACGCAGACAACAGATCCTGAAGGGACGCGTCCACCGTGCCACGGACCGCGCTGCGCGGCGCGGGCGCCAGATCCGCCAGACGGAACACATGAGCGCGGAGGTCATCGTCCAGCACGAGGGCACCCGAGACGGCATTGAGGACGGAGCCGGAGGGGTTCCGCTCCCGTCCCTGCTCCAGACGCGTGTAGTAGTCGATGCTGACGCCCGCGAGCATCGCCACCTCCTCGCGGCGCAGACCCGAGACGCGTCGGCCGCCCTGCACGGTGAGCCCCACATCCCCGGGTTGCACGTGGCCGCGTCGTGCTTTGAGGAACGTACCGAGCTCGGTTGTGGTCATCGCCCCAACGTACGTCCCGCCCGTCGCGGGTTCCAGGGTGTACCGCACCCCGGCACGCCGCGGCCTGGTCCTGCCCACGCCACCACGCGATGGTGGAGCGCATCGGCGCATCCGCGCCGGGCCACCCACCTGGAGGATCCGCATGAACTCTCCCTTCACCCCGGAGCTCCTGCAGCTCATCACCGACAACAAAAATGCCGCCGGCAGGCCGCTCCTGTTCGGCAACGCCAACATCGTGACGACCGATCCACTCATCGGAAACGTCGACCGCGGCGACGTCCTGCTGGGCGGATCCCGCATCGTTGGCATTGGCCCCGGCCTCATGACTGCAGCCGACGACGACGGCGCCATCGCGATTGACTGCGCCGGTCTCACCCTCGTCCCCGCAATCATTGACACCCCCCGCATCCTCGCGCTCCGCCCGAAGGCGCACCGCCCCGCGGGCGCCATCGCGCCCGGCAACCCCGCGACCTTCGCGCTCGTGCCGACGAAGGACGGTGAGACCGGCGACGACGTCCTGCGACGCCTCCTCGACACTCCCGAAGACGCACTCGTCGTCTTCGCTGATGGTGCAGTCCTCCGTTGGGCAGGCGCCGCGGTGCCCGCAGCGGATGTTGGATCCAACATTGGCGCCTCGGAACCATCCGACGGTCACCCGCTCCTGGGGACGTGGATCGACGAGAACGACTTCGTCCGCCAACACCTCACCGGCGACGGCCGCTACGACGAGACCCGCGGAGGCCGCCCGCACGCCTACCAGGGCGACTTCTGGATCACCGGCAACCGGATCGACTACCGCGACGACCTCGGCTTCTGGGCCTTCGGCGAGTTCGCCGACGGCAACCTTCACCACGCCGGATACACCTTCCATCGCGCCTAACCCGCACTCGCACTCGCACTCACACGAAAGAAGTCCATGACCTCCACCCCCACCTCCCTCGCCGACTTCACGGACGCCCGCGCCGCCGGCCGCCCCATCCTCCTCACCGGCGGCGCCGTCGTGACGATGGACCCCGACATCCCCGACCTTGACACCGGCGACGTCCTCATCGCAGGTCCCCGCGTCGTCGCCGTGGGCGCTGACCTCCGCACGCACCCGATGCACGCCGCCGCAGCGGCGTCCGCCCTCATCGTCGACACCCGGGGGTCTATCGTCAGCCCTGGATTCGTCGACACCCACCGGCACGCGTGGGAGGCCCAGCTCCGGCGCAGCATCCCCGACGTCACGGACCTCGGTGAGTACGTCATGTCGACCCTCGCCAGCATCGCTCCGAGCTACACGCCGCAGGACATGCACGTGGGCACGCGCCTCGCCGCGCTCACCGCACTGGACTCGGGGATCACCACGATGCTGGACTTCTCCCACAACTCCCGGAGCCGTGCGCACTCAGACGCGGCCATCACCGCGCTGGTCGACACCGGGATCCGCGGCGTGCACGCGTCGATGGGCCCGCACTTCGGCGACTGGGACCACCAGTGGCCGGCCGACGTCGAACGGCTCATGACGTCGTTCCACGGCGCGAACGGCGGGCTCGTGACCCTCCGTCTGGCCGCGCTCTCGACCGCGGAGATCGCGGGTCCCGCCATCGCATACAGACCAGAGCTCGCGGCGCTCGCCCGCGACCTCGACATCTGGACGAGTATCGATGCCGTCTTCGGCATCCCCTCGTCCGAGGCGATCCTCCGGTGGGCGCAGCAGGGAATCCTCGACCCGACGCTCACCCTCATCCACTCCACCGGGCTCACCGACGACGCCTGGCGCGCCATGGGCGACGCCGGCGTCAGCGTATCGCTCGCGCCCACGTCGGACGCGCAGATCGGTTTGGAGACCGCGATCCCCGCGATCGATGAGGCGCTAGCCGTCGACGTCCGCCCCGGTCTCAGCATCGACGTCGAGGTCGCGCTCGCCAGCGACATGTTCACCCAGATGCGCGCCCTGCACACCATCCAGCGCATGCGCGCCACCAACGCCGCCTACGGGACCGACGAGACGCGCACCCGGATCAGCACCCGGGACGTGCTCGACCTGGCGACCCTGCAGGGCGCGCGAGCCAACGCCCTCGGCGACGTCACCGGATCCCTCACCCCCGGCAAGGACGCCGACCTGCTCATCGTCCGCGCGAACGACATCAACAACATGCCACTGAACGACGCCGTGGGCACCCTCGTCCTCGGCACCGACGCCCGGAACATTGACACCGTGCTCGTCGCCGGCACCGCTCGGAAGTGGGGCGGCACCCTCGTCGGGGAGGACATCGACGCTCTCCGCGACGAGGTCATCCGATCCCGCGACGACATCATCCGACGCGTGGCGACGGCCTGATGAGCACCCTCACATCCGACCACCCGTACGTCGGGCTCTGGGTCACCGCCGACGGCCGCATCCGGCAACGCCTGCTCCCTGACGGTCGCTACGTCGAGGCGCGCGACGACCGCGAGGCCGCATACACCGGTGCGTACCGCGTCGAGGGATCGACGATCCTGTACCGAGACGACACGGGCTTCTCCGCGGACGGCGAGTTCCGCGACGACGTGCTCTTCCACGCGGGGATGGTGATGCACCGCCACGCGGCATAACGCGGCCGCGGGAGGCGGACCGGGCTCAGGCTCGGTCCGCCTCCCCCACGTCGTATTCGGCATGGCTTCGCCGATGGATTCGGAGTTGGTGCGACGTCTCCTCGAGCTGGTCGCTCGCCTCGCGCTCCTCGTGATGGCGTCCCGCACGCTCATCATGACCGCTATCCCTTGATACCCATCGAGGCCCTGATCTGGGTCGCCATCCACGGGTACACCATCATCTTCCTGGCCATGCTCACGCTAAATGTCGGGCTCATAGTCCACGACCGGTCATCGCAGATCCATTAGCGAATACACGTCATCAACGAAAGCTGGTGACGGCCCGCTGGCCTTCCCACATACGACCCCGTTTAGGCAGGTCGGGCTCGTAGCCGCACGCGTGACCCTGAGCGCGTCCGATAGAGGATGGTCAACCGGACGAACTTGGAGCGGGCTCTGACAGTGCGGGCCGGCCGGAAGCAGCGCGTGAACGTCGTGGGAGCAGGACGAAGGCCAGCAGCGCGGTGAGCGCGTAGGTGCCGGCTTGGACTTCAAGCAGAGGCAGTGTGCCGAGCGGCTCCTGCAGGAGCCCCGCGGCCGTTATCCCGATCGCCTGGCCGATCGCCTGTCCGAGGCCGAGTGCGGCGAAGGCGCTTCCCCGGTGCGCGCCGCGCGTGGCCTGTTGCAGGAGGCTGGTCAGCCCCGCTCCCATGAAGACCGCCGGCACCCCGATCGTGGCGAACAGCAGCGCGTAGAGCGGCACGGCGTGGGTGACGAACGACGCGTTCCAGCAGAGCACGGTGATGACCGTGAACGTGCTCGCACCGATGAGCGTGAGCCGTAAGGCGTTGATCTTGGCCCCGAGGACGCCGAGGGCGAGCCCGGCGCCGATCGCTCCGATCGCCTGCACGCCGCGGAGTAGCCCGACGTCGGCTTCGTTCCCGCGTATCACGTCGGTGACGAAGAAGACGAACAGGACGAGGAAGAGTCCCTGTGCGACTGACGCGACGGTGTTCACCAGGACGAGGTGCAGCGTCGGCCGGTCGTTGAGGGCGTGGAGGACGCCGCTGGGCTTCGGCACGCTTGGGTTCGTGCTGGGAGGCCCGCCCGGGTTGGTTCTGCGGGGCAGGCTGAGGACGAGGGCAGCCGCGACGACGTAGGAGGCCACGTCCATGAGAGCGATGGCGCTCAACGAGCCGACCGCGAGGAGTACACCGCCGAGCGGGCCGCCGACGATCCGGCCGAAGTCGTTGTTCAGCCCGACGAGCGCGTTCGCCGAGTTCGCGCGCTCGAGTCCGACGAGTGTTGGCAGGAGCGCGTTCTTCGCCGGCAGGAAGAAGGCGCCGAACGATGCTTGAGCCACGATGACCCCGTAGACGACCGGCAGGTCCGACGCCGCGTGCACCAGGAGCAACGGCAGCAGCGTCAGCGCCTGCCCGACCATCGCCACGACCATCACCAGCCGGTGCGACAGCCGGTCGGTGACCCGTGCGATGACCGGAGCGAGCAGCACCGGCGGGGCGAGCTCGAGGAGGAAGGCGAACGACGTGCCGACTGCGGAACCGGTGAGCTGGAGGACGACCAGCGGCAGAGCGATGAACATCAACCAGTCGCCGGTGTCCGACACGAGCCCGGCGAGCCAGAGCCGCCGGAACGCGGGTACAGCCATCGCTGAGCCCCTCAGCCCGGGACGGGTGGTCGTCGTCATCACCGGCCCGGTCCGAACCCGAACCGCGGGAACGCACTGAGCGACAGGTGCACGTGTTCGGCGTCGGCGGGCGCGTCCGTCCGGGTCGCCTGGATGTACGGCCGGACGACCGCGTCGAGCTGTTCGACGACCTCGGCGAGCTCGACCGGCGAGAGGGCGAGGCCGTAGGAGGCGTGCAGGTCCGCCGCCCGCCACTCCGGCGATACGACGTCGCGGCCGCGGAGGTACTCGCGGAGCAGGTGGTGGTCGAGCTCGACCGAAGCAGCCAGCATCCTGTCGACGCCAGCCAGGTCGGCCGGGTCGACGTCGTCGGTGGTGAACCCGGTGATGGTCGTGCGCCACGGCCGGGAGCGACCATCGCCCGAGGGATCCGGCTCGACCAACCCGTGGGAAGCCAGCACCCGGAGGTGGTAGCTGCAGTTCGACGGAGTGTCCCCGACCGCGCGGGCGCACTGTGAAGCCGTCGCTGGACCCGAAGAGGCGAGGTATCCGAGGACGTCGAGACGCACCGGGTGGGACAACGCATCGAGGACCCCCGGGTCAGAGAGGTTCGGACGATTCTCCTGCACGACGACTCCCTCGATCCGAAACGGTCTTTCAGATCTTACGGCGTCGAGGAACGATCTGCAAATGACTTTCAGGTCGACGGACACTTGACTGCTCAGCTGTGAGCAGCCTCGCTCTGTGTCGTCGTTTTCGCTGCGATCGGTGTCGGGTCAGGTGGTGCCGATGACGAGGGTGCTGCGGGCGGCCTCGACGACGTCGTTGGTGATGACGTCGAGCTCGTTGATCTTCAGGACGCGTTGGATCTGAGGGAGGAGGCGCTCAAGGAGCCGGAAGTTGCCGCGGGTGATGCGTTCGACGGCGGCGATGGCTTGCGCGTCGGTGAAGTCGTCGGGGTCGAGCGTCTTGCCGAGCTTGCGCCATTGACGTTCGAGGACGAAGAGCAGCTCGTCGTGGCCGAGCGGACGGTACTGGTGGGCGAAACCGAGGCGGCTGTAGAGCTGCGGGTAGTGGCTGAACTGCTTCTCGATGCCGGGCATGCCGATGAGGATCATCGCTATGCCGGTGCGGTCGTACTGGTCGCGGAGCCACTCGATCGCGTTGCCGGTGAGGCGTTCGGACTCGTCGATGATGATCAGCTCGAGCAGGGACGGGTTGGGGCCGTGTGCGTGGTCGAAGTGGCGACCCTGGAGCAGGAGGTGTTCCTCGATGCAGCGTTCGGTGCGGAGCATGTCGTGCCGGAGGTCGTCCTGCAGGGCGCGCATCGTGGCGGAGACCTCGGGCGTGTAGAAGACGGTGCGGGCTCGGTGGGCGGCGGCGTAGATCTTCGTGTCGTCTTCGCTGCGTGCGGCCCATCTGGCGATGAACGGGCCGATGCTGTCCCAGTGGGCGTAGCGGCGTGCGGAGAGGGTCTTGCCGACGCCAGCGGGGCCGAAGCAGACGCCGATGGTGTTCTGCTTCCGGACGGCGTCGGCGAACTCCGCGAACCGACGGTGTTCCTTCGTGATGATGAACTGGCTCGTCATGACCGGTCCTCCTCGTAGGTCATCAGTCGCGGTTGATCCGGTGCCGGTGCGGGTGCTGGTGGGGTGTGATCATCGGGTGTGGGGCGGACGATCGCGATGCGTTCGCGGATCTGCCCGCGCAGGGCTCTTCGTTGCGCGTTCCGGGCGGCCTGGATCTGCTTGAGACTGATGGTCTCGGTCTGATGCGCGGTACTGATCGCGGTGCACAGGAACGCGTCGCGGTGAAAGACACGGATCTCGGTGACGTCGCGGGGGTCGTACCGGACGCTGACGGTGCTGCCCACGAAGGGTGCGAGAGTGGTTGCGGTGTAGCGGAGCCCTTCGAAGTGGATGCCGTCTCGTTGCACGACACGCGTGGTCGGGACGGTGAGCAGGAACCCGTCGAGCTGCTCGAGGGAGTCCGGCATTCGTGGCAGCCACCCGTCTGCGATCCACGCTTCCAGTGGGCTCTTCCGGAGCTCGCGGTGGATGCGGGCGTTGTAGCGGCGGATGAACGTGTTGATGGCACTGTCGACACCGGCGAGATCCAGCGCCGGCGTCGGCGCCGGCGCCGAGGATCCGGGTGCGAGGTGGCCGGGGAGCGTTGGGAGCAGCTCGGTGTTGATGGTGCCGAAGAACCGCTCGATCTTCCCGCGGCCCTGGGGGCGAGCGACCTGCGAGTGGATGATGCGGAGGTGCAGCACGGCGGCGGTGTCGCCGATTCGGTGGCTGGTGAAGTCGGACCCGTGGTCTGTGTAGAGCACGTCTGGGATCCCGCAGACAGGCCAGTCCGGTTCCGGCTTGTGCCAGATCGCTTGCCGGAGCGCGAGCGCGGTGTTCGCGGCGGATGGGGCGCCGAGGAACACCATGTACCCGCAGACCGCGCGGGAGTAGTCGTCGAGGATCACCGTCAACCACGGCCGTTCGGGCTTGCCGTCGGGTCCGACGATGAGCAGATCGAGCATCGTGTGGTCCGCCTGCCAGATCGCGTTGGGGCGATCCGCACGACGTCGGAGCAGCAGTTCGTGCTTGTCCCGATATGACGCGGGCCCCTCAAGCGCGAGCGTCACCATCCCGGGATCAAGCCCGTTCACGATCGACCGCACAACGGAGTACGACGGCGCTGAGAGACCTCGTTTGGTGCAGTAATTGTCGACCTGGCGGTGAATCGTGGCGATCGAAGGTCGTGGCTTGGTGAGTGCGAGCCCCTCAATCAGGCGCACCAGTTCCGGTGCCGTCCGTCGGGCGCCGTGATCGGTGCGGGTGCCGTCGGCGAGAGCCGGGTATCCGCCGGTTCGGTAGCGGGCCAACCAGCGTTGCAGGGTGCGCTCAGCGACGCCCGTGGTGCGGGCCAGGGTGGCGAGCGGGATGGCGTCCTCGACGTGCAGTCGAAGGATGCCCCACCGCTCGCTCGCGTCCATAGCCAGCTACATCGTTGGGGAAGGCTTGGTTCGTCGCGCCGCGACGGGCTCGGCGTGCTTCGCGAGTGCACGGTAGATGGTGGTGCGGCTAACGCCGAGCACGTCGCCGATCTGCGCGACGGTCATGTCCTGCTGTTCGTAGAGCCGGCGTGCGGTGCGCACCTGGTCCGCGGAGAGCCGAGATGGTCGGCCGCCGGTGCGGCCGCGGGCTCGAGCGGCGGCGAGGCCGGCGTTGGTGCGTTCCTTGATGAGGTCCCGTTCGAACTCCGCCAACGCGGCGAAGACGTGGAACACGAGCCGGCCGCCGGGCGAGGTGGTGTCGATGGTCTCCTGCAGGGACCGGAACCCGATGCCGCGCTCGGCGAGAGCGTGCAGCTGATCGATGAGGTGCCGGATGGACCGGCCGAGCCGGTCGAGTCGCCAGACGACGAGAGTGTCGCCGGGGCGGAGCTGGTCGAGGAGCTTGTCGAGCTCGGGCCGGTGTTGGAGCGACCCGGACATGGTGTCGACGAACACGCGGTAGCAGCCAGCGGCGTTGAGCGCGTCGATCTGCAGCGACGCGTCCTGGTCTGTGGTGGACACGCGCGCATACCCGAGAAGGTGACCCATGAAGAGAACGTAGCGAAACTCGACCAGGAGGGGTAGTGGCGGCACGTAGATTCTGGGACTGGGTTCCGCTACAAGACACGGCGCCTCGCACCCGGACTGAGCGCCGGTACGGATAGTTGTAGCGGAATCGTTCGTATTTGTTACGTCTGCCGCGCTCGCGCGGCGAGCCGGAGTGCTTGCACGGAACGGAGGTGTTGTTCCGATCGGTGGCGGCCGTTGGCGGGAGACGGATGTGGTGCTGCGATGACCGGAAGGAGTCGGGGGTGCTCGTCCAGGGTGAAGTGTCGCATGACGCCGTCGAGGGCAACGGCCCCGTACGTGACGATCGCAGTGAGAGCGGGGAGGGCCGCGAGCAGTGTGGCGAGGGCATGCCGCCCCTCGTCGATGTCCTCGAGTCGCACGCGGTCGGGCAGTTCCCATGGGACAAGGTTCCAGCGGACGTACTCGCCGCGTGCGAGTCCGGACTCGATACGGGCTGCTCGGAACGCGGCCGCGGTCGGGCCCGGGTTGTCCTCGCTGCAGATCGCTGCGTGCGCTGCGGCGATGGTCTGGGGGCCAGGCGACTGCATCAGGACCAGGACACGGCTGAATCTGCCGCCGGATCGTGGGTCGAAGCTCGGGACGAACCGTCGGCTGCCGTCGGGCGCGGTCCGCCACGTCTCCGCGAGACCGTTCAGCGATCGAACGTCAGCGAGTTCCTCGGGGGTACTCATGCCGGCTGTGGCGGTGCCAGCAGGGTGCCACGGATGACGGATCCGTGAAAGGTGCGAAGGGCAACGGTGATCCATGCGGCGACGAGGCCGGCGTAGTAGATGACGGCGAGGACGGCAACGACGGTCAGGCCTGAGTGCAGGGCGAGCCCGTTCAGGCCGGTGACGCAGGTCCCGACGGGGAACGTGAAGGACCACCAAGTCAGGCTGAACGGCAAGTGTTCGCGGGCAGTGCGGATGGTGATCGCGAGGGCGATGACGGTCCACAGCAGCGCGAAGCCGAGCATCGCGAACCCGTACACCAGCGCCACGACCAGCAGGGCATGCGCGGTACTCGCATCGACAACGGTGGGGGCGTTCGATGCGAGGAGGTTCACCGCGGTGATCGACTGTCCGACCGGCCCGAGGACGATCCACAGAGTCGGGACCATGCCGGCGGCCCCGACCTTGTGCTGCGCGAGACGGTTCCAGATCAGCGTGATCACGACCAGCGACGTGATGAGGCTGAGGCCGAAGAAGCCGTAGCAGGACCACAGCAGCGTCTCCCGCGCCTGCCCGGCGGGGGCGTACGGCAGCAGGAGCGCACCGGTGGAGGCGGACACCATCGGCGGGACGATCGGCATCAGCCAGCCGCCGAACGCGGAGTCGGGCTTGTTCTCGTGGCGGGTGAACGCCAGGTACGGCACGAGCACTGCCGTGAGCAGTCCTCCGATGGTGCCGATGGTCCACAGGACCCAGTCGATGGTGACGGCGGCGGGCAGGCCGACCCAGTCCTTGCCGAGCAGGAGTGTCCCGGCGCCGACGGTGAGGAACGCCATCGGTGGTGCGCCGTAGAAGTGCGAGATCACCGGGTTGAGCTGGTGCCCGGCTGCAGTGCTCCGGTAGCGGATCCAGTGCAGCACCGTCGCGGTCGTGAGGGCGACGAGGAGCACCGCGGCGATCGCCCACACGACCGTCGCCGCGAGGCGCAGCCCGGGGAACTGCAGCGGCAGTGACGCAGCTGCGACAGCGACGATCCCCGTGCCCATGATCGACGCGAACCAGTTCGGTGTGAGATTCGACACGATCAGGCCTGGCCGCTCCAGGTCACGGAACAACGCCGTCTGCGGCCGTTGGGGCAGCTGGCTACCGTTCGCGGGTGCAGGGTCCGTGCGGAGCGTTGTCATGGGCCAAGCCTGCGCGAATCCTGCCTCTGGCGGTACCCGGAACCTCTTGGCAGGGCACAATCAATGATTGTGGCACTACGGCGACTCACGGACCGAACCCTCGACCTCGACACACTCGACGTGCTCGCACGCGTCGCCGAGACCGGCTCCCTCTCCGCTGCCGCTGGAGCGCTCGGCGTCACGCAACAGGCAGTGTCTGCTCGGATCCGGGTCGCCGAGCGCATGGTCGGTCACTTGTTGGTGCACCGCTCGACCACGGGGTCGGTGCTGACCGAGACCGGCAGGCTCGTCGTCGGGCTGGCCGGACCGGTCCTCGACGCGTCTCGCCACCTCGAAGCAGGAGTGGCTGCGCTGCGGACTCCCACGGGTTCGCTCGTCGTCGCAGCGTCACAGACGATCGCGGAGCTGCTGCTGCCGGGCTGGCTGCTCGAATTCCGCCGCCGCGAACCCGACGTGCGGGTGCGCCTGATCGCGGGCAACTCCGCCGCGGTGACGGACCTCGTGCAGTCGGGTGGCGCGAACCTCGGGTTCACGGAGACCCCGGTGACGGCGGCAGGTGTGTCCGCGCAGGTGATCGCGGACGATGAGCTCGCGGTCGTCGTTGCGCCGGAACATCCCTGGGCTCGGTCGACCGGGATCACTGCGGAGGTCCTGGCGGCGACGGCTCTGCTCCTGCGGGAAGAAGGTTCCGGAACTCGCGCGACCCTCGCCGCATGGCTCAGGGAGGCCGGTTTGAGCATGTCGGTTCCGGCCGCGGTGCTGGAGACCACGAGCATCATCCGGGCGAACGCGCAGGCTGGAATTGCACCGGCGGTGATGAGCCTTCGCACGGTCGCCGCCGACATCAACGACGGGTCGCTGGTGCGGGTCCCGCTCGCTGGGCCGCCACTTGCCCGGCCGTTGCGGGCGATCTGGTCGGGAGAGCCTCAGCCAGCTGGTTCTGCTTTCCTGCGCGTCGCCCACGAGGTGACCGGTCGGGGTCAGCGCAGCCCGTAGGGCAGCTCCGGATTGTTCTCCGCGATCTCGGTGAGCCGGTTGTACTTGGCGACGCGTTCTCCGCGGGCGGGTGCGCCGGACTTGATCTGTCCGGTTCCGGTGCCGACGACGAGGTCCGCGATGAACGTGTCGGTGGTCTCGCCGGACCGGTGCGACACCATGCTCCGCATCCCGAGCGAGCGTGCGACGCCGATCGCGTCGAGGGTCTGGGAGACGGTGCCGATCTGGTTCGGCTTGATGAGCGCCGCGTTCGAGAGCCCGTCCTTCCCACCGTCGCGGATGCGCTGCGGATCGGTGACGTAGAGATCATCGCCGACGATCTGGAGCATGTCGCCGAGCGCGAACGACATCGCCTTCCAGCCGCCGTGGTCATCTTCGGAGAAGCCGTCTTCGATGCTCCGGATCGGATACCGGCTGATGAGGTCGCGGTAGTAGTCGACCATGCCTGCGCGGTCGAGCCGGCGGTCCACGACCCGGTAGCTACCGTCACCGAGCGCGAACTCGTTCGCCGCCGGGTCGAGTGCGATCGCGACGGTGTCCACGCCGGGCTCGTAACCGGCGGCACTGATCGCGGCGACGAGGAGGTCGAGGGCCTCCTCGGGCGCGGCGATCGACGGGGCGAAGCCGCCTTCGTCCCCGAGACCGAGACTGCCGAACCGTTCCCGGACCAGTGCCGCCAGCGCGTGGTAGACGTCCGATCCGATCCGAACCGCGTCGGTCATGGTCTCGGCGTTCACCGGGGCGATCATGAACTCCTGGAAGTCGAGCGCGTTCGCTGCGTGCGCTCCGCCGTTGAGCACGTTGAAGTGCGGGACGGGCAGGCGGGGCGTGCTGCCGGTGACGTCTGCGATCCAACGCCAGAGCGGCAGCTCCGCTGCGGCGGCGAGAGCGCGTGCCATCGCGATCGAGGTCGCGACGACACTGTTCGCGCCGAGCCGGCGGTGGTTCGGGGTGCCGTCGAGGGCAGCGAGGGCGGCGTCGGCCTGCCCGATCGAGGTCCACGACTGGCCGGTGATCATCGGTGCGACGTCCGTCGTGATGAGGTGCAGTGCCTGGCTCACGTCGCGGCCGCCGTAGCTGCTGCCGCCGTCGCGAAGCTCGACAGCCTCATGCGCGCCAGTGGATGCGCCTGCGGGGGCGTCACCGGTGACGACGG
Organism: Curtobacterium sp. VKM Ac-2887; assembly: GCF_015350935.1. NCBI lineage: Bacteria > Bacillati > Actinomycetota > Actinomycetes > Micrococcales > Microbacteriaceae > Curtobacterium > Curtobacterium sp. VKM Ac-2887. The sequence goes on from NZ_JADKSB010000028.1 coordinate 20,006, forward strand.
TGCCGTCCTCGAGCTCGAGACGCACCTGGATCGTCGGGTAGCCGCGGGAGTCGAGGATCCGGGAGCCGTGCAGGCTGCTGATGGTGACGGGGCGGCTGGTGTGGGTCACGTACTCGCCCTGATGGTGGGTGGTGTGGTGGACGTTGCTGATGTAGTCGTTCACGGCGGTTGTCGCCTTTCGGGTTGGTCGTGCGGGTGTGGGCCGCGGGGAGGCGGAGGGACGACCTCCTGGCGATCACTGGGCGCCAGTTGCCTCCCCACGGCGGTTCAGGGCGCGCACTGGATGGTGTCGGGTGCGCGGGTGCCGGTCAGGGGTGCGGGGTGAACCGTTCCTGTGCGGCGCGGATGATGGCTTCGGCGTCGACACGGTTCGCCCACCCGTTGGTGGTGACGTGCTTGCCGTGCTCGATCTCCTTGTAGTGGGCGAAGAAGTGCTCGATCTCCGCCAGGACCGGCTCGGCGACGTCGGAGATGTCCTGGACGTGGTCGAAGCGGACGTCTCCGGCGGGGACGGTGAGGATCTTGTCATCGCCGCCGTTCTCGTCGACCATGCGGAGCATCCCGACCGGGCGGACGTCGATGACGACGCCGGGGAACGTGGGCCGGGGCAGCAGCACGAGCGCGTCGAGGGGGTCGCCGTCATCGCCGAGAGTGTCGTCGATCGAGCCGTAGTCCTGCGGGAACACCATGCTGGTGAACACCACCCGGTCCAGGCGGATCCGTCCGGTGGCGTGGTCGACCTCGTACTTGTTGCCGCTGCCGCGGGGGATCTCGATCGTGATGTCGAAGTGCATGAGCTGTTCGTCTCCCAGTCGGATGGTCAAGTGAGGGTGCCGAGGGTGACGCCCCCGGCGGCTGCGGCGACGGAGACGACGAGCATCCCGAGCCCGTTCACGGCAGCCGCGGTGGTGCGGCCAGTGCGTGCGAGGCGGACGGTCTCGAAGCTGGCGGTGCTGAACGTGGTGTAGCCACCCATGAGCCCTGTTCCGAGCACCGCGACGGGGGTGGCGCCGAGGTGACCGGCGGCGCCGGTGATCAAGCCCAGCAGGAACGAGCCGGTGATGTTGATCGTCAGCGTCCCGACCGGGAGCCGGAACTGCCGACCCCGGTTGATCGCACCATCCACGAAGAACCGTGCGGCCGCGCCGACACCGCCAGCGACCGCGACGCTGAGGAAGGCCAGGGCGCTCATGATGTGGCCCCGTTCGGTCGGACCAAACCCGCGATCGCGAGGCCGCTACCGGTGGCGATCGCGCCGGCGAGGACCGTCAGGAGCGCGTACCCGGTGCCGGCCAACCCGCGGCCAGCGAGGAACAACACCGCGGTGCTGGTCGCGAGGGTGCTGTAGGTGGTGAACCCGCCGAGGACACCGGTTCCCAGAAGCAGGCGCAGTGTCCGGCGGCGACCCTCGTCAGGTCCGCGATGCGCGAGGTGTTCCAGCAGCACACCCAGTAGGAGCGCGCCGGCGATGTTGATCCAGAAGATCGCCCAGGACACCTCCTGCTGAGCGGGGAACGCGGTGCTGAGTCCGTCGCGTGCGGCGGTACCGATGGCGCCGCCGAGTGCGACGACACCGAGGTACCGCCACCGCAGATGCACTGGCCGGTCGATACGTTCCGGGTCGTTGGCGTCGATGTCTGGGTCGGGCGGGAGCTGCCCATCGGGCAGGTGCGTGTCCGTTCGGGAGGTCATGTTCCACCTTCCGCAGCGACCGCTGCCGCTGCTGCTCGTGCTGCCGGATGCAGGTACTCCCCACCCCGCGGACAGAACCCACCGTCGCCGTCGAACCGGTAGATCAGGGGTTCGCCCGTGGGGAGGTTCAGGTCCGCGAGCTCACCGTCAGTTAGGCCGTCCATGCAGGCACACAGTGCCCGCAGTGAGTTGCCGTGCGCGACGACGAGCACTGTCTGCCCGTCGCGGAGTGCCGGGGTGATGCTGTGCGACAGGACGGGTTGGACCCGGCGGATGACGTCGGAGAGTGTTTCGGTTCGACGAAGTGCCGCCCACGGCAGTCCACGAAGCGCCGGCGTCCGCCGGAGCGCCAGCCACGCGCGGATCGACATGCGTGGTGGCCGTCCCGTGCGGGTCCGACGAACAGCGAAGAACTGCTCCGCCCCCAACGCCGCTTGCGCATTCTGCTTGGACATGCCGGTGAGGGCGCCGTAGTTCCGCTCGTTCAACCGCCACGTCGACTCGATCGGCGCATCACGTCCGAGGACGTCGGTGACGAGCTCCGCCGTGTGGAGCGCCCGCTCGAGCGTCGACGTGAGCACGAGGTCCGGTCGGATGCCGGCATGCAGAAGTAGCAACCCAGCCCGATTCGCTTCGGCGCTGCCCTGTTCGGTCAGCGCGACGTCTCGCAAGCCGGTGAAGGTACCGGCAGCGTTCGCAGTGCTCTGTCCGTGGCGGAGCAGAACAAGCTGGCCGGTCACGGGGTGTCCCACGGCAGTGGGGCATCGAACCCGACCGGATCAACGGGCACTACGAGCACTGAACGGTGCTGCTGATGGGTCAGCCGTACCGCGACCGACCCCGTGAAGAACTCCGCGATTCGACCCGCTCCCGTCCTGGCCCCGACGACCAGCATCGCCGCGTCGCGGTCTTCGGCCACCTGCGACAGTGCCCGGCTCGGATCCCCGACACCCGGGACGAACGTGACGTCGACGCCGTAGGTCGTTGCGGCAGCACGTACTGCCGCCTTGTCACTGTCCGACAAGCCCTGCGGTGTCGTGTCAGCGGTGTCAGGGTCGATCGGTTCCACCATCACCGACCCGTCCGAGCGCGTACCGGCATCGAAGAGCGATGCATCCACGCTGACGCACACCAGCGTCGTACCGAAGCGCCGCGCGATAGACGACGCAACCTCGATGACCCCCGGAGCGAGGCCGGGCAGGACGCCGACGACGACCGGTCCGGAACCGATTGGTGCTGTCATGACACTCCCTACCTCAGGCGCGCAGAAGCGCGACCAGCTGAGATAGGGACTGTTGTCGACAACTGTCGAGGTTGGGTCCGGCAAGCCCCACTACCGGGTCCGAAGACACCACCATTATGCACCCGAACCCCAAGTCACGCGGGCCGTCTCGCGCACCCGCGACGTCCCGACACCGAAGGAAGCGATTCCGACGACACGGAGCGAAGCTGCCCACAGCTCAGCAGAGTCCCGTTAGCCGATCGGCTACCGCACACGTACGGCCGTCTCTGGAGCCCGCCAGTATCCGGGGATCTCGGTGTCTCAACAGACCCGCCCGGCGATGTGTCCGGTGACGGTTCCCTCAGTGAGACACGGCGGGGTCTGCTGGTGGCACGCACCCCTGGTCAGGACTCGAGGGTGCCGGTCTCCGTCGCCAGGGCGGCTGCGAGGTCGGCTTCCGACGGCAGAGCCGCGCGGACCGCGGGCGGGAGGAGGTCGTAGCTGGCGACACCGATCGGGGTCTGCTGCCCCGCGAGGGAGTACCGGACGACCGCGTCGTTCTTGTCGGCGACCAGCAGCAGGCCAACGGTGTCCGCGTGCTGGAGGCGGCGGAGCTTATCGTCGACGAGTGCGACGTAGAAGCCAAGCTGGCCGAGGTACTCCGGCTTGAACTTCCCGGTCTTGAGCTCGATCACCACGTACCGGAGCTGCTCGACGTGGAAGAACAGCAGGTCGACGTAGAAGTCGTCTCCGTCGACGTCGAAGTGCACCTGCCGGCCGACGAACGCGAAACCCTCGCCGAGCTCGCGGAGGGTGTCGATGATCCGGTCGACCAGTGCCTGCTCGAGGTGGCGTTCCTTCGCGTCCCCGTCGAGGGCGAGGAAGTCCAGCACGTACGGGTCCTTCGTGATCTGCTGCGCCAGATCCGAGTCCCCCGGCGGGAGGACCTCGGCGAAGTTCGTCGGCGCCGCCTGGAGCCGGGTGTGCGCTGCGGACCGGATCTGGTGCTCGAGGACGTTCCGCGACCACCCGTTCGCGGCCGCCTGGCCGGCGTACCAGTCACGGAGCTCATGGTCATCGAGCCGATCGAGGAGGACAGTGATGTGACCCCAGGGCAATTGTCCAACAGCCTGTTGGACAACTGCATCTGCCGACCACTCCCCCGCGAACCGCCGCATGTAGAACAGGTTCGCGCGGGAGAGCCCCTTCATCTCCGGGAACTCAGCCCGCAGATCCGTTGCAAGCCGGCCGATGACATTGCTCCCCCACCCCTCGTCACCCTGGCGCTGCAAGATCGTGGCACCGATCCCCCAATAGAGACGGATGAGCTCCGTGTTCACGCGCCGCTGCGCCGTGAACCGGGCAGCGCGCACTTGCTGCTTCAGCTCGGCAAGAGCAGCGGCATACCCAGATACGGCTGGAGACGAATCAGACATCACCACTCAGTCTGCCCGACCAGCCAATCGGAAGAAGAACGAACGCAGCGTTCTACGGGATCAGCTATGCCAGGGTGGAGAGGATCCCCGAGCGAAAGGCGACCTCCCATGGCGCAGAAAGTCACCACGCACCTCGTCGACGACCTCACCGGCGACACCATCGAAGACGGCAAGGGCCGCACCGTCACGTTCGGCTTTGACGGCGCCCACTACGAAATCGACCTCACCGACGACAACGCCGACGCGCTCCGCGAAGCGTTCTCCGACTACATCGCCGCCGCCCGCAAGGTCACCGGCCGCTCCGGCCGGACCACTGCTGGCAGCGCGCCGAAGCGTGGGAACTCGGAAGAGCTCGCGAAGATCCGCGAGTGGGCCAACGCGAACGGCCACGAGGTCTCGTCCCGCGGTCGCATCAGCCAGGCCGTCCGCGACGCGTACGACGCCGCGCACTGACGACGCTCCCCCAACGAAACAGCCGGCCACCCCCTCGGGGCGGCCGGCTGTCCTCGTTCACTCCGAAACGGCCCCTTTTCTGTCGAGCCGGGACCGCCACCAAGGGGGGGCATCCCCCGATCCGGCGCTCCTCAGGATGACGCAGCTAGGACGTTGAATGGCCAGGACAGGACGAGCACCACCACAGCGCCTGCCATGGACACGACAGGAAGCCACCAGAAGCTGCCTCCACGCACAGCTCGAATGACACCCAGAACTATTGGAATGCAGACAGCTGCAGCGAGGGCAATGATAAAACCGTAGTAGATTGCGGATTGCGCAGGAAGGTTGCACTCAGTGGACCCGCAGGGCGTGTACACCATGAGGGTGAGTTGGTATGCCCACCAACAAACAACTGCGACGACTATCGCCGCGACTGACCCCAGCGCGAACACGATTTGAGTCGCAACACTGGAACCGCGCTTTGGACGTTCGTTCTCGATAGTCAACTACCTATCTACTTCAGGGCTTTGCGCTGCGGGTCGACGATGAACGAATACAGGAAAGTGCTCGCATCGATGAGGGCAACGTCGTCTGTGTTGTACGAGTTGTGGCCCACAGTACTCGTCGCACTACCCAGTTGGCAGATCAGGTCATCGGCGTGACAGTACGAGCGTACGAGCGGGATCGGACCGTCACCCACACTGCTGCCCGTCCAACCGTTCATGCTTCCGGTCGTGCGCGTGTTCGCCACAACCCCTGACCGTGTGCCTGTGTTCGACGCGTAGTTGATCCGCTCATCGGCTTTATAAGTCGGGTCACCGTTCAGCAATTGCTGAGCTCGCTGGCTCAGTTGGTTCGACGTTGGAGTGCTCAGTACCTGGCCGATAACATCGGCGCCTTGCGAGTGACCAGACAGTCATATATTCGACGCGGAGCACGTTTTGGCCTGGTAGTTCATTTCCGCGATCAAAGCCTTTGCGCCTGCATCTTTGCTTGCAGTGTAATTCACTGCATCTTCACCTGGAACAACCGTCGCGGGATACTTGATCGCGGACAAGGTCATCGGTAAGTCCGGGTGCGTCACAAGCAGGGTTTCGATGAGCGCATCAACTTGCCCCCCGAAGCCGCCGGTAAGGTAGGACTGACCACTCAAGCTCGTACCGGTCCCCGCTGGCTCAAAACTTCCACGAACCCCGATAAACGCAACGGCCGGACATGCTGCAGCTTCAGCGCTATCGGTAGGCGCGAATACAGCGCCGAATGGAAGTAGCACCCCAACGCTCACGACGAGCGCACGAAGTCGACGGCCGCGCGAAGCGGTTCCCCCCTGTTTTCTGAACATGCTCTCAACCCTGTTGATTCCAGCCCTCACGCGCCAGTCGGCACAAACACCGACCCGCTGTACCCCCCCCCCCCCCGAGCCACGAAGAGCCGGCGAAGTGCGGGAGCTGCGACAGGTCACGCTCGTCTTGCCGGCCCGATCGGCTCACGGACGTGGTCGGTTCGCGAGTCGTCGCGATCTCTACAAGAAGAACAGCAGCTGCTCACGGCTACCGACTGTTTCCGCTCGCGCCGAGATGGCGCTCTTATGTCAAGTCGTGGGGACCGAATGGGCGCTGCATCTCGTGGAGTTCATTAAGACGCTGACTTGCCGAGACCGTAGGTGTACTCGCCGGAGTCCCAATTGACGGTGGAGTTGAAGAAGTACCCCGACTGGGTTCCGTCCTCGTTGTCCGTATTCGCAGCGAAACAGTCGAACGAGGTCGTGGTGTCGGTCAAGTCATCCGTAGAGCCGCTGACTGGATTGCAGGAAACGGAAATGATGGGACCATCGAGCAGACCCTTCGTCACGTTCTCCTCCGCCATGGTCTTCACCGACGCCTCGACCTCTTTCACCGTTTCGGCGCGGGAAGATCGCTCCGCCTCGTCGGCCTCTTCCTGCGCTGCTCGTTGCGCCTCACGCTGCTCAGCACGAGTCCGGGCAGCCGCTTCCTTCTTCTGCTCCGCCTTCTCCTCCGCAGCTGCAACCTGCCGCGCGTGAACCACCGCTACCGCCGTACCGCCACCACCGACGATGACGACCACCGCGAGGATGACGAGCACCAGCACCAAAGGGCGACGCCGCGACCGTGGCTTGCGCCGTTCTCGCGAAGGTTCGAGAGCATCCTTCGCCCCCGCGTCACCATCACTTTGCGCAGCCGCAATGTCCGTCCGCCGAGGGCGAGTGAGGCCAGTCCACTGGTCACCGTCCCAGAGCATCTCGCGCTCGGGGTCTGAGGGATCCGGAAACCAACCAACAGGCAAACTCATGTGGACAGAATCTCACCTCCGACGAGCTACTCGGTAGCACCAAGACAGGGGCCCGAGACACTGCGTCGGGCCCTGCTCGCGTCCCAGCCCCAGAACACCTCGAGCAGCGCCATGATCCTGATGTCAGTCAGTCTTGGGCTGACGCGACGGATCCCACGTACGACATCGATCCGCCACTCGGAGGCGCTGGTGTGAGAGTGTCGGCCGCAAGCTCGCTCGTCCGGAACTCTTCCGCGGCGGGTTCCACGGTGTACTCGACCACCTCGACTGCATGGCTCTTGAGGGCGTCGAGCACTTCGGCCGGCGTGACGTAGAAGAACTCGCGACGGAGGTTGACCTTGTTCACCCGCTGGTTCGCGAACGTCTGGTGCAGCATCGTCTCCACTCCGACAGCGTCGTCAGCGAAGAACAACGCGTGCACGTCGAAGCGGAACGGCACTGACGCGTCGCCGAGTTCGATGACGCGGTCCATTGGCTTCAGGCGCCTCGTCATGCCGATCTTCACCATGCGTTCCCCGAACGCCCCGACGTTGGAGATCACGTACACGTAGCCCGCTCGCACATTGGCTGCTCGATAGTCGACATCGGTGATGGCGCGGTCGACGTCCGCGAGCCGCGCCTGGACGCGAGCGGCACCTTCCGCGTCGCCGTTTGCCTGCAAGGCAGCGAGCGTGGATAGGTAGTGCTGGCGTTCTTTCTCGAGTCGGTCGTGCTCGGCTTGCAGTTCAGCGGCGGCGCGCTGCTGCTCGCGGAGTTCTGCTCGGCGTTCTCGCTCGCGTTCCTTTTCCGCCTGCACCGCCTGGAGGTGCTCGTTGGCGAGGGCGATCTCCTCGAGACGCATCTGGTGGTAGCTCGGTTCGATGCGAAGATCGATCATGGTGCCGCTCTTCGCGATCTGTTCCGCGGCCTTGCTGAGCCGCGTCTGTGCAACGTGCAAGTTGCCAGCTCGAGTGGCCTTGATAGCGTTCTCCGCTTCCGCGTTGTAGGCACGCAGCAGCACCTTCGCCATATCGGTCATGAACTTCCGGCCCTGCGCTTCGGAGTTGTTGAATGTGAACCGTGGCGCCGTGGTCACCGCGCGCTTGTCGCGAACCGCGTTCTTGATGCGGTAGCGCAGCGCTTCCAACTTCGACGCAAGCTCCGTTGACGACGCGGCTGGGTTCTCGAAGTCGAAGAGCCCGACCGCCTGGAGTTCGACCGCGGCGGTCAAGTCGACCAGCTCTGCTCTTCGGGCGGTGATGCCCGCGTTGATCTCGTCGCGCGTCGCGCGTGCCTCCTGGGCGTGCTGTTCAGCGGCACGAACGCGGTCCTCGGCGGTCCGAACCGCTTGCTCTGCCTTGAGCCGCTCGGCCGCCTGTTCAGCGGCAAGCCGTTCGCGCGCGTCGGCCTGTTCCTTCGCCCAGAGCTCACGCGCTTCCGATTGTTCAGCCTCGAGCTCCGCTCGAAGGGTGGCAAGCTGACGCTCTTGCTCGGCCCGGTACGCATCGACATCATCGAACGCGCGCATCTGGTAGCGGGAAACCACCGCCTCACCCGCCTCGATCCGCGCCTCAGCGGCACGCAAACGCTCTCGCGCCTCCCGCTTCGACAACTTCTCGACCGGCTTGTCCTGAGCCGCAGGGACCGCCGTACGCGGCAACTGCTCCGCCGCTCGGGCAGCACGACGCGTTTGCGGAGCGGCCGTCTCACGGGCATCCAAAGGCGGGCCACCGCGATCAGCTGGCGCCGACTTCTTGAGCTGCACATGCTCGGTCCACCTCTGGCCATCCCAGTAGCGGACGAACCGCGGATCCTTATCGTCGTACCAACCGGCAGGTGCTGATGACATTGCTTCAGCTTACGGACCCGACACCGCTACGACACCCCCGGTACGGGTGCACGTCCCGACACTGACAGATGAGTGCACCCGATTAGACAGCTGATATTGACCTCTCGTGTCAGACCGGCTATTTGCGACCACGACCGCGACATGTGATCACAAGAATTCGCTAAAGGGCATCTATCCAATCATTCATACCCGTATGAACCACGTCTCCAACGTATACAGTACCTAAAGCAGAGGAGTATTGAGCAGTCACCAGGCCGCGATTATCATCATTCAGGTACTGCTGAAAATCCCCTCCTAAGAAAATGGGCCGCGCGCCCCATCCCCTCCCGGCCTCGTGTGCAAGATGTGCCGCACGATTTACAACGTCACCCATATAGACAACATCATTGATCCCACTCCCACTGTAGCCAGCCTTGATCATCAGCACGCGGCCGTAATCCACTCCGATCCCAACGCGAAGCTGATCCATTTCCTTATTCGCGAGGTGATGATTGAGTAGCTTCACCAGCGTGTTTGCCGTATATGCCACACGAAACACATCGTCTATGTGCGATCGAACGGTCGTCTTATAGGACGCCCAAACGCAATCGCCCACAATGTTCACTTCGCGGACGTATGAATCAGAGTTTAGGACCGCAACCATCTCAGAAATAAACGCTCTATAGATTTTTGCCAGAGCTGGACGTTTGTTGCGGTTGGTCAACCCCGACGAATCTCGGATGTCGATGAAAACTGCCGAGCACATTCCGTAAAAACCGTTTGTGAAAGAGAGCCTGTCGCGGTCCGGAAGCCCGTCTACCTCCTCGAAACTGCCGGAAGCCTGGGATAGTATCGACTCAATCCGACCAGAACTTGCTATATAACTATAAGCCTTGTGGTTACCGTCCACATGTACCCCTCAAAAAGTACTGATACCGACCATAATGACGACAATTGCTAGACACGCACTTGCCGCGAGAGCTGACCGTATAGCGAATGTAGCAAATTTCATCTTGACTGTGGCAATGCGTGCGTTTACGTGCACCTGGTGTGCAATTTCTCGCACCAACTCGCGTTGGTCCGCAGTGAGCACCTCTAGTGCCTCAGCGTACCTTCGGCGATCACCGTCAAAGTTCTTCGAAATACTGCCGAAAAAAATCCGACTGATCATCGTCGGATCCGAATCACGGTCCGTCGCTCGTGGCGTGAGAGTCCAACCGCATAGCCCGGCAGTCAGAACGAGCAGAGAGCTCGCAAGCACTACGATCACATCGAACGCCACAGATCTGGGCGCAGACTCTTTGACGAGGTTGAACAAGATTGTTCCCAGAGCGCCCGTAAACGCAAGAGTCACACCAGCCTTTGCGTCAGCGTGGCGAATCCAGTCGTTCGTGAGCAAGAGCGTCTTCCACGCATGCTCCGGATTAGGCAAACTCGCCGCTTGTTCAAGGTCTTTGCGCTCCATTCGCCCCAGTACTTGACCTCGCTTCCTGCGGTACCTCCTCACAATGTCACCGAAGACCCTGGCGACGATCCCGAAGGTTTTTTCGCTTTTGACTCGCCGTCAACTGAAGCGCGTTCGAAAATGAAGCTTTCTGCAGGGCAGATCGCGCATTTTGTGCATCTTCGCGTTTTGTCTCCCCTCCAAGGATGGCTGCAACGTACTCCTCACCATGGATTACACACCAACTGGATCTGAGCAGCCGCCCTTGGCGCTCCGCGTTCGCTTCAGGTATTTTCTCAACTGTGACATCATCCCAGAGCGTCGAATGCGGCCCGTCGCCGCACGGACAAGTCAGGGATAGAAAGTCGTTTTTCTCGATGCGATCCCAGACGGAACCAGTCACGATCAGTTCGTGCCGATCTGCTTGCTGCGCTGCCTTAGTCGCGAAATTCACGGGAGTTCCCGCCCAAACGGGCTCCTGTTCTGACAGATTCCGTGGGGTGCCGACACGCTTCACAAGCGCTCGGCCAGACGCAACGCCCACTTTGAAACCAGTTGGGTGCCCCTCAGCATGAGCAGTCCATTTCGCTTCGAGGCGCGGAATCAAATGGCGTTCGCTGAATGTCTTCACCGTTACTCCTGCGCAAATGGCTCGCTCATATCGTCGCTCCCCCGAAAAGAGCGCAAACGCGCCGTCTCCCTGGATTGCAATGAAGTCCGCGCCGAACCGATTGTAGGTCGATACAACGCCGCCCGTCGCTGCCTGGTAGATGCTTGCAGTAGACGCCGCGTGCTTGCCCGTCCCTAAGTGGGTCGAGTTCCGAAGGTCAGCAACGACCGCCACGAGGTCAGGAACTTTGACCCACCTCCGCGCCTCGATGGGCAAATTAGAGACGTCGAATCCCTCGGTCCATTCCTCGACAATCGGTTTGGAGGCGAACTCATCCTTCGCGGTGAGGTCGAGCTCGCTGAGAAGCGCGTCGAGATCCACGTTGATCTGTTCCGGCATGGCATCTCCCTTCGTTGCTCACTCTAGAAGCCGGAGCCGACACCGGCGGCCCGCGTCGACAAACCCTTCGTTAGGCGGACTTGCAACCGAGTTGAGTAAGTGGCGCTGTGGGGTATACCCCAGTGCAACATCGGCTCGAGGGGTCGAAACGCGTTGTTCTGAGGTGCCGATTCGTCTTTTTGCTACAGGAGTGTGCGAGGGTCTAGGGGTGGTGCAACACAAGACGCAGACCGTCGCCTATATCCGAGTGAGTTCGATCGATCAGAACCTCGACCGGCAGCTCGAGGCGATAGGCGACGTCGATCGCGTGTTCGAGGAGAAGATCTCCGGCGGTGCACGCGTCGACCGCTTGGCCCTGGCCGACTGCATCGGCTACGTCCGTGACGGCGACACCGTCCGGGTCGCATCGATGGACCGGCTCGCCCGTTCCCTCGGTGATCTGCGCGACATCGTCGACGAGATCACCGCGAAGGGCGCCTCGGTCGAGTTCGTGAAGGAACAGCAGACCTACAGCCGCGACACCGACGACGCCATCGGCCGACTCATGCTCAACCTCCTCGGCGCGTTCGCCGAGTTCGAACGCACCCTCATCCGCGAACGCCAACGCGAGGGAATCCGCATCGCCAAAGCGGCCGGGAAGTACAAGGGCCGTTCCCGGAAGCTCACTGACGACCAGATCACCGAAGCTCGCCGGCTCATCGGGACCGGTGTCCCGAAGACCACCGTTGCGCGCGGCCTCAACATCGATCGCGCCACGCTCTACCGGATGCTCGCCGCGCCCCGCACGCCTGCTGCCACCGACGC
>NZ_JADKSB010000029.1:0-26700 GCF_015350935.1 Curtobacterium sp. VKM Ac-2887
AGTACGAAGCAATCATCAACCCACAGGCAGCACTCGCGGCCTAAACCAACGAGTCAACCCAACCTGCAGCAGTCCCGGGCGATGCTCGAGGCGCATTGGGGCCGATTCGTCGCGTGGTGCGCCGCGACGGGACACCAACCGCTCCCGGCGACGGCAGCAACGATCGAGCAGTTCCTGCACCAATTCCCCGGGGCCGTATCAACGCAGCGGCTCCGCCGGCACGCGATCCGCGCGCAGCACCTCGCGGCGGGCTTCCCGGACCCGATACCCACCGTGCAGGCGCGGGTATGGCCGCGATCAGAAGCCCCCAACGCTGCGGCACTGGGGGAGGTGCTGGCGGGAATCCCGAAGTACCGGTACCCGATCGGGCTCCGCGGCCGCCGCGACGCGTTCCTCACCGTCCTTCTCGGCGCCCTGTATCTCACCCGCGAAGAAGCGCGCACCATCACACCCGGCGACGTCGCGGTGACGAGCATCGTCCGGATCCGCGGATACGTCGTGCCCTCATCGAACGACCCGGCATCGTGCGCGGCGTGCGCGGTGACCCGGTGGCTGCGCATCGTCGGACCGGTCTGGACTGGGTTCCGCGGCGACGTGATCCGGCTGCTCGACCCGACGAAGGGGAACCTGGACCGGCACGACTGCGAGCAGCCGGTACCAGGGGACTGGCGGCGAGCGGAGCAGCTGCTGTTGCCGTTAGACGTTCACGGGTGGGCCCGCACCGGGGCGAGCCTGTCTGGCCGATCCATGACCAGCATCATCCCGACCATACGCGTCGCCGCTACGCACGGGACGGACCGGGAGGCCGTCGGACCACTAGTGCGCGCAGCGTCCCGCTTCGCCGAGCTCACGCTGCAGGAGACCTACGCCGAGCTCGGCGCTGCTGACACCGCTGCCGATCACGTACTCGCTCGCATCACGGCCCTCTGGCAAGACGCCCGAGCCATCGATGCTGCACTCGAACCTTTTGCCGGCACCAGCAAGCATGGGATAGCACCTGAAAGTGATTGATAGCTCCCCAGGCTCGTTCCCACACCGTCGAGATGGTATTTGTCGTCACACGAGCGTGGGAAGATCGAGTTGATGCGACCCGTTTGAACTGTCATCCCCTATTGAGGTGCGTCTTCTGAGCACTTGACGGGTTGGGGTAGTCGGGTGCCTCAAGTGAGTAAGGTCAGGGCTGCTCGTCCGACGCGGAGGAGCGTTGATCGGTCGGCGCCGGCGGTGCCGAGGACCTCCATGCCACGAGTGATCGCGACGAAGTACGTCGCGAGGGCGCGGGTATCACGGGCTGTGTCGACTTCCCCGGCTGTCTGTGCCTGCTCGATGCATCCGGCGTACTCGGCCTCGAGGCGTCCGTAGGCGCGTCGAGCGGCCTCGGCGACGTCCGGATCGCGGTCGGCCAGCTCGACCGTCGCCTTGGTGAACAACGAGTCGAGCGGTCCCTCTGAGGTGAAGGTGATGGAGAGTGCATCCAGGTGCGCTCGGATCCGTTCGAGCGGAGAGGATGTTCCGGATGAGAGCTCGACGGTCAGGCGATCAACCTGCGTGGAGGTGCTCCGCTCGAGCGCGCGTAGGAAAAGTTCCCGCTTGCCGCCGAAGGTGTTGTAGATGCTTTGCTTGCCGAGCCCGGTAACGCGGCTGAGCTCCTCCATCGTCGTGCCGCCGTAGCCGGTGGTCGCGAAGACGCCGGCGGCTGATTCAACTACGGCTTCCTCGTCGAATTTCCTAGGACGGGGCATGACGTGATCCTATGCGAGGCAGAGGGCAGGTCCGGCGTCCACTTGGCCCCCGGCCGCCGGGTGATGGATTTAGTTCGAGTCCGGGAGGGCGCCCGCGGTCTGGGTGCCGACGTCGTAATACTCGGCCTGGTAGTCGAGGACGCGGATACCTTCGAGGACCGTCGTGACGGCCTTGAGGAAGTACTCATCGGCCATATGGGCGTCGATGGCGGCTTGGTCGCGCCACCCCTCCGTGAGGTGGATCGTGTTCCGATCGATCAGATCCTCGGCGAAGACGTAGTACGTGCATCCGTCTTGCTGGGCTGTAGTGCTCAGGTGGGGGATGACGGCGTCAATGAACGCCTGTCGATCGTCAGGGTGGACTGTGTAGTAGGCGCTAATGACCTTGCTGGTTGGTGTGTGCTTGATGTGTGGGATCACAATGCTTTCTCCTCCGTGCCCACGGACTGTTCGTGGGCACAGAGCCCACCGTACCCCAGTTATTGTCTAAGTAGACAATAACTGTTGCTACCGTTTGTGCGCAGGTGTAACCACTACGGCTCACTGGTCGTGCCAATACTTGACCATTCAACCTTTTCGTTGTACCATTACTTCAATGTTCAATCATTGGAGTCTCGATGGCCGTTGATCGCGTCCCTGTTTCCCGCGGAACGGCTCCTCCGCGCGCTTCGTCGAGTGTCGTCGTGCCGGCGCGTGATGTGTTCGCAGAGGCGATGTCGGAGCCGCTGGCCGGCTCGGTCGTCCGCACGCGCGTTCGGGTGCCGCTGCGCTTCCCTGATGGGTTCTCGACTGTCGCCGAGGTCTTCACGTTCCGCGGGCTGGTCGACGGTGAGGAGCATCTCGCGCTCGGTCTGGGAGACTGGCAAGGCGCACGCGAGCGCGTCGCCGATGGTGGGGAAGCCCCGCTGGTGCGTCTGCACAGCGAGTGCCTCACTGGAGACGTGTTCGGCTCTGAACGGTGTGACTGCGGCCCGCAGCTGCGTGAAGCGGTGGAGCGGATCGCGGCGGCGGGTGGTTTCTTGCTGTACCTGCGCCAGGAAGGCCGCGGAATCGGGCTCTACGCCAAGCTGGACGCCTACGCCCTCCAAGACGACGGACTCGACACGTACCAGGCGAACGTCGCTCTCGGCCGCGGCGAGGACGAGCGGGACTACCGTGCAGCGGCACAGATGCTGCTCGCTCTCGGGGTCGATCGCGTTCGCCTGTTCAGCAACAACCCCGACAAGGCCCGCCAGATCGGGACGCTCGGCGTCACCGTGTCCGAGCAGGTCCCGACCGGTGTGCACGTGTCCGCAGCGAACATGCGGTACCTCACTGCGAAGCGTGACCACACGGCGCACACCCTGGACCTCGCCGACGTCCGCGTCGCCTCGTGAGGACCACGATGACCGCGGTGCTCACCGAACGTGACGCCATGCTCCGGGCGTTGGCACTGGCGGCGACGCCGGGCGTGCCGCTCGGGCCGAACCCAAGAGTGGGATGTGTCCTGCTGGCCGATGACGGTTCCGTCATCGCCACGGGGTACCACCGCGGTGCTGGGAGCGCGCACGCCGAGGCTGACGCACTCGCGAAGGTCGGCGCCGCCCGGGGTGCAACCGCCGTCGTCACCCTCGAGCCCTGCAATCACACCGGTCGGACCGGCCCGTGCGCCCAGGTGCTCATCGAGGCAGGAGTGCGCCGCGTCGTGTTCGCACAGCCCGATCCCAATCCGATCGCGACCGGGGGAGCCGACACGCTGCGGGTGGCGGGCGTCGAGGTCGAGAGCGGGTTGCTCCTGGCTGAGGCCACCGCCGTGAACAGAGCGTGGTCGTTTGGTGTCGCTGCGGGGCGGCCGTTCGTGACGTGGAAGTCCGCTGCGACCCTCGACGGGTACAGCGCTGCTGTGGACGGCACCAGCCAGTGGAGCACCGGACGGTCGTCTCGGGCGGACGTGCACCGACTCCGCGTAGTCGCGGACACGGTCCTCGTCGGCACGGGTACCGTCGTCTTCGACGATCCTGCGCTCACCGTGCGGGGACCTGACGGGCGCCCTTCAGCCCACCAGCCGTTGCGAGCAGTGATGGGAGAACGCGATCTCGACACCGGGCATCGCATCTTCGACAGCTCGGCCCGAACCGTGCAGTTGATGACCCGCGACCCTCGGGTTGCGCTCGATCGGCTCTTCGAACTGGGGCAGCGGCATGTGCTCCTCGAGGGCGGTCCGACACTCGCCGCAGCGTTCCTCCGCGCAGGCCTCGTCGACGAGATCGTCGCCTACAGCGCACCGGTCCTGCTCGGATCGGGGACTTCGGCCGACGGAACGCTCGGGATCACCACCATCCGCGACGCCGTCCGCGCGGACGGCAGTGACGTCACCGTACTCACCCCGGAGTCGGATGAGCAGCCAGATGTCCGGTACACCATGACCTCACGCGCAGTCCCGTCCACTCCGGCCGGTCTGTCCACCGACATCGTGGCCGGACGCCGCGACCCGACCGTACGCTCCTGACGTCCCCGGCCCGGCCCGGAACGGATCGACGTTCATGCCTCCGGGTGCTCGACGGCAGCGATCGTCGGTACCTCGCCGGCACAGGCGCCGTCTTCACCCAGACTGCGTGCGACGACGGGCGAAAGGATGTCCGTCAACAGCGGCACTTTGTCGGCCGGGATCACGTCGAACAAGAGCCGCCGGACTTCTGCGACATGCGACGGGGCAGCGCGCTCCAAGAGCGTCCGCCCGGCGTCCTCAAGGATCACCAGCGTCGTCCGCCGGTCCTCCGGGAGCCGCTCTCGACGGACCCAGCCTCGCTTCTCAAGCTTCTCGACCGCGTGCGAGAGCCGTGACAGCGACCCGTTGGTCATCACCGACAGATCCGTCATCGGTCGGACACCCGCTTCGTGGTCACTGAGCATCGCGAGGATGTAGTACTCGAACCGAGTGACGCCGTGGTCGCGACGAAGCTGGGCATCGACGGCCGCCGGGACCATTTCCAGCGTAGTCATCAGCGCGAGCCAAGCATCGTGTTCAGCGGCGTTCAGCCAGCGAGGTGAGCCCATGCTGGAATTCTCCCACCAAAAGGTTGAATGTTCAAGCAAGGCTCGGTAGGGTTCTACTGATTGAATGTTCAAGTGACCGCTTCGGCGGTCGGAGGAGGAACCATGAAGATCGCCGTCACCGGAGCCACCGGCTCACTTGGCGCGCTCGTCGTCGAGCATCTGCTTGCCCGCGGTGCCGATGCGCCCGATGTCACCGCCACGGGTCGCGACACCGCCAAGCTGAGCGTGCTTGCCGAGCGCGGCGTCCGCGCCATCGCATCGGACTACGACGATGCCGCGACCCTGGATGCCGCATTCGGCGGTGCCGACACGCTCGTGCTCGTCTCCAGTAGTGCCGTTGGTCGGCGTGTCGAGCAGCACGCCAACGCACTCCGTGCGGCGGAGCGTGCCGGCGTGCAGCACGTTGTGTACACGAGCGCTCCCCACGCCGACACCTCTCCTCTCGTGCTCGCCCCTGAACACAAGGCGACCGAAGCGCTGCTCGTGGCGTCTCCGATCGAGGCCACGGTCTTGCGGAACAACTGGTACAACGAGAACTACGAGCAGGCGTTCGCTCAAGCCACCGCGACCGGCACCTACCTCGCCAGCACAGGAGCCGGGAAGGTCGCTTCAGCGGCCCGTTCGGACTACGCCGAAGCCGCAGCCGTCATCGCTTCCACTGGTCGACACCGTGGCGAAACCCTCGAACTCGCCGGAGGCGTCGCGTGGAATGGCGAGGAGTTCGCCGCAGCCGCGTCGCGAGTCACCGGCCGTGAGGTGCGATACGCGTCCGTTCCAGCGGAGAAGTACCGCGAGGTCCTCTCCGGTGCCGGACTGGACGACCAGGTCGTGGACTTCGTTCTCGCCCTCGACGACGACATCGCCCATGGCTTGCTCGACGGACCAACCGATGTCCTCGCGGACGTCATCGGTCACCCCACCATGACGCTCGAAGACAGTTTCAGCACCTGGTTCCACCGGGAGTCCTGAACGACCGAGAAGCCGGTGTGACCGTGGACTGACACGATCACACCGGCTGATCCGCCGCGACCCGAGTCCCGGGCCCTCCGATGGGTCGGAACAAGGGTTCCGCTCTGCTCGCGTGCTCGCCCGCTTCCCGGCTGGATCCACCAGGACGAGAGCGGGGTTGCATCTGCGGCTAACGCCCGAGCATGGCGGCGTAGAACTCTGCCGGGTCCCCAGCGAGCGAGGCCTTGACATGCCCGCTGGCATCGTCGACTATGACCTCGATCGCGTCCTTGCTGAGTCCGTCCAGTGAAGCCCGAGGAACTTCGCGCGCATCGATCATGGGACCGTCGTAGCCGGCGTTCATGTCAGTGTCGGCAGCGCCGAGATGGACAGCCTGTACCAGCGTCCGCTGCGGAGCGAGTTCGAGACGAATGGCATTTGTCAGGTTCCACTCGGCTGCTTTCGCAGCACTGTAGGCACCGGCATTGGGAACGGAGAACCACGACAGAGCGGACAGGATATTGACGATCGCACCCCCGTTGTTGGAAGCCAGGACGGGAGCGAAGGCCCGGACGACGCCCAGGGTGCCGTAGAAGTGCGTGTCCATCTCGAGCCGGATGTTCTCGAGGTCACCGGTGACGAGCGGGGTGTGGGTAGTGAGGCCTGCGTTGTTGATCAGGAGCGAGACGTCCAAAGCTTCTTCGGCCGCGGCGCGTATCGATTCCGGATCGGTGACGTCCAACCGGAGGACTCGGACGCCGGGGATGTCAATCAGTTCCGGCCTGCGGGACGTCGCGTACACCTTCTGCACCCCGCGCGACAGGAGTTCGTTGACGAAGTGCTCTCCGATTCCCCGGTTTGCGCCGGTGACGAGCGCGACTTGGTTGCTGATGTCCATGATGATGCGTCCTTTCGTGACCCGCGGGGGTGGGGTCGCTCCGTCAGGCTAAAACTTGACGTCAACGTGAAGTGCAAGAGCGTGAGGTGTGAACGTGCGAATCGGTGAGGTTGCCCGCGGAGCGGGAGTCAGCACCAGGGCGCTGCGGTACTACGAAGAGCAGGGACTCCTCGTGGCACGGCGCTCCAGCGGTGGTCAGCGGAGCTACGACGAGGCGGCCATCGGACGGGTGCGCCTCATCCAGCAGCTTTTCGCCGCGGGGCTTCCCAGCAGGACGCTTCTGGAGATGCTTCCATGCGTCGACTCCGGTCGCGCAACGCCGGAGGTGCTGCGAATGCTGACCGGAGAACGCGAACGGATCGTCGGCGCGATCGCTGACATGCAATCCGCCTTGCGCCAGCTGGACCGGGTGATCGACATCGCTCACGACCGTGACCCGTGTCAGGAGCTCTGACGACACTGCACCCGGGTCGGGGCCCCGTCGCCGCCCTTCCGGGACGGTGATAAAGGTGTTCCGTGCGCGGTGGTGCATCAGCTGCTCGAGATCTCGCCGGCGCCGGATTCTGTCGGTGGGTGCGTCGCCCGTGATGAACGGTGTGTGCTGGCGAACGCGAATGCGAGGTTGGCGAGCGCGGAGGTGACGAGCATGGTGATGGCCAGCGGTCCAGCGGTGCTCTGCCCTCCGCTGCTGACGATCGGGGCAGCGACCCCCGCGAACACGTTCTGGAGCAGGCCCAGGATCGCCGAGCCGAGTCCGGCGGCCGTCGGGACCGCCGCGAGAGCGAGAGCGGTCGTGTTGCCGAAGCTCAACCCCAACGCCCCGACGGACACGAAGATCGGCAACGCAAACCAGATCGGCGGAACGTCGGTCACGACGAGCACCGCGAACACGATGACCGCGCCGAGATTGAGTAGCAGGCCGCTCCGGGCGAGGGCCGCTACGCGCACGCGACGGGTGAGGCGTGCAGAGACCGCGCCGACTACCAAGAGCGCGAGGGCGTTCAAGCCGAAGGCGAGCCCGTACTGCACCTGATTCAAGTGCATCATCCCTTGGTACAAAAAGGGCGACGCGGAGATGTACGCCATCATCGTGGTGAACGCGAAGACGAACGCGAGCATGTTCCCGACGTAGACGCGCGAGGTGAGCGCTCGCTTGGACGACCCGGACATCGCGGTCCGACCGGCCGCGGTTGTTCGTGGCGCTCTGGGGTTGGTCTCCCTGACGACGAGGAACACTGCTACCAGGCCGATGGCCACGAGTGCTGTCACGATCCAGAGCAGGCCGCGCCAGCCGAGCGGCTCGGCGAGCAAGCTCCCCGCGACGGGCGCGAGCACCGGAGCGATGCCGCTCACCGTCATGATGATGCTGAGTCCCCGGGCCGCCTCCACCCCCGTGGCGAGGTCACTGACGATGGCGCGGGAAATGACCATGCCCGCCGCCGCTGCGAGGCCTTGCACCAGCCGAGCGACGATCAGGAACTCAACGGACGGAGCGAGGGCGGCGGCGGCGCTGGCGACGAGGTAGATCACCATGCCCGCGATGAGCGGACTGGCGCGGCCGAACCGGTCGGAGAGCGGCCCGAACACCACCTGGCCAACGCCTGCCCCGAGTAAAAACGCGGTGAGCGACAGCTGGACGACCGGTGCCGTCGTGCCGAGATCGGTAACCATCTCAGGGAATGCCGGCAGGTACATGTCGATCGCGAACGGAGCAATCCCGGACAGCAACGCGAGGGTGAGCAGTAACCCCACTCCGATCCGAGCGTTCGTCATCGTGCCGGTCGATGCCGGGCCCATCTGTTTGGCGTGCCGGGTCATATGTGCCTCCTGGCTAAATACCTATGTACACGTAGCTATGTTAGGATAAGCATAGCTTCGAAGGGAACGCCATTGGGACACGGCAAAACCGAGCGTGACGAACAGCTTGCAGACCTGGCGCATCTTGTGCTCAGCGTCGGGCGCGACATCCGCCTGCACGGGCACCCTGACACCGAGATCATCGAGATCACGGAACTCGAGAGCCTGGTCATGAACCACGTTCAGCAGCATCCCGGCGTCAGCCCGACCAGGATTTGCACCGAGGTCGGGTTGCGGTCCAGCAACACGAGCGCGGTCCTCCGCTCGCTGGCGGAGAAGGGCATGATCGAGCGTCGCCCGAACCCCGACGATCGACGTTCCATCAGCGTGCACCCCACCGCGATCGCGGCCGAGAACCTGCGAAGGGTGCGAGACACGTGGACCGAATTCCTCGCTCCGCACGTCGATGCGACCGTCGACGTCGCATCGGCCGTCGAGCTTCTTCGTGCAGTCGAGACCTCCGTCGCTGCAGCGCTCGGCACGCGCTCGGGCTGACCGTTCCCGTGTCGATCGGCCCCCGCACGTTCGTGAGCATAAGAAGGAGTGACGGCAATGCAGGCATGGCAGTTCACCAGGGCCCATGTGCCTCTCGCCCTCAACGAGGTTCCAGAACCGACAGTGGTGCCGGGTTCTGTGCTCGTGGACGTGAAGGCCGTCGGATTGTGCCACTCGGACGTCGGCGTGCTCGAAGGCGAAACCGTTCCGCTACCGGACTGGGTGAGATTGCCGCTGACGCTGGGACATGAGATCGCAGGCGTCGTCGTCGACGTCGGCGAGGGCGTGTCCGGGTGGCGCGTCGGCGACCGGGTTGGATTGTGCCCGCACGGCGAGGTCGTCGCGGGCCTGACCTACGACGGCGGATACGCATCGAAGGTCATCGCGAACCCGAATTCACTCGTACGCATCCCGGATCGAGTCTCGTTCGAGCAGGCCGCGGCCGCAACGGACGCCGGCAGCACGGCTCATCGCGCGGTTCTTGCAGTCGGGCAGGTCGAGCGCGGGAGCAAGGTCGGCATCATCGGGCTCGGCGGACTCGGGCAGATCGGGGTACGAATCGCTGTCCTCAAGGGTGCAGAGGTGTACGTGGCCGACGTGAAAGAGAGCGTCTGGCCGATGGCTCGTGGACTCGGTGCGACGCGGTGCGCGGCAGACATCGGGGCGTTCGCCGAAGAACGCTTGGACGTCATCGTGGACTTCGCCGGGTACGGCGACACCACCGCCACGGCTGTCGAGACCGTGCGTCACGGCGGCCGGGTCGTGCAGGTCGGCATCGGGCAGGTGCAATCCTCCATCAGCACGGGAGCTCTCGTGCTGCATCAGGTCACTCTCACCGGTGTGCTCGGCGGTTCCACACGTGCGCTCCGCGATGTCTACGATCTCATCGCCGCTGGGGCGCTGACGCCGGTCGTCACCGCCATAGCGTTCGAGGACATCCCTGCAGGACTCGATCGACTCTCAGAGGGCACCGTCCGAGGGCGACTCGTCGCGACGATGACCGGTTGAGGTGCGAGCGGCGCGTCGTTGTCGGCCTCCGCGGCGAGGACGTCGCGCGACGCGTTCTGGAAGCCGCGTCCGATGGGGTCCGGGGACGGACTCCCCCGCGTCCGGCAAGTCCATCGACTGGAAGAAGAGCTCTGCCTGCGATCCGCCGAGCCGGATCGCGATCGCCGGGCTATCCCTCGCCGCCGCGAATCCGGCGGACAGGCCGCGGGAGCACCTGTGCGTCTTGTGCGGGAACACGGGCAAGGGATCGTGAACGCTGAGGGCGGCGCGTCCACGGTGGACCACGTCGGCTGACCCGGCAGCAGGCTCCGCGCGGACCGGAGATGACTTCACAAGACATCGATGCGCGACGGGTACGTGCTGCCGTACGACGTGTCGCGGCTCGCCGAGTACCTCGGCGCCTTCTACCAGTTCGTCCACTCGGCCACGCAGGCCGGGATCCTCCGACGGGCGTCCGCGGACCTCGCCGAGGTGGTGCGTCAGCGGCGTCGAACGTACCCGCTCGCGGCCGATCCGGACCCGAGGCGGGACCCGCAGGTGCTCGAGGTCGTCGGCGAGGTCGCCAGTGCCGCGTTCGGCGCGCTCGCGAACGTCGAGGCGGTTGCCAGGGCCCTCGACCGGCACTGGCGGACCGCGCGCACGGTCGCCTCGCACAACCCGGTCGTCTACAAGGCGCACCCGATCGGTGACCACGCCGTCAACGGAACGCTCTCCGATGCCCGGATCTGAGCCAGCTGCTCCTTCGCCTCGGCCGGCTTGAGGGAGACTGCCGGTCGGCAACGCTCTCGAGCAAGTCGATGGGTGTCGCGGCGTGATCGACAAACGCTCTTGCGCGCTCTTTCCACCCTTGGCATCATATGAGAATGGATTCTCATTTGCGGGTTGTGATTGCGGCTCCGCTTCGTCCGGAGCACGCCGCACTCCTGTGCGACCTCGAGCCCCGCATCGACCTCGCGTACGACCCTGAAGCGCTCCCACCGATGCGGTTCCCGGCCGACTTCGCCGGCGACCCGGCCTTCACGCGGGCTGTCGACGTGGACGACCGCTGGCGAGCCTCACTCCGGCACGCGGACGCCCTGTACGGTGTCCCCGACGTCGATTCGGCTCTCCTCGCAGAGACGGTTCGGGCAAACCCGACGCTGCACTGGGTGCACACGATGGCCGCGGGCGGTGGCGGGCAGGTGCGCGCTGCCGGGTTGACCGCGGACGAACTCCGACGCGTCCGGTTCACCACATCGGCCGGGGTGCACGGGACATCGCTCGCAGAGTTCGCGCTGCTCGGGGTGCTCGCCGGAGCGAAGGGGCTGCCGCGGCTCGCGGTCGACCAGCGGGCGCGTCGGTGGCCGGAGCGCTGGGTCATGCAGCCGGTGGTCGGCGGGACCGTCCTCGTCCTCGGACTCGGCGGGATCGGCTCCGAAGTCGCCCGGCTCTGCTCGGCGGTCGGCATGAGAGTGGTCGGAGCGAGCCGGAGCGGCCATCCCGTGGAGCACGTGGACGAGGTGGTCGCCATCGACGCGCTGGCCTCCGTCCTGCCCGGTGTCGACGCGGTCGTGTCGACCCTGCCCGGTACTGTCGCGACGGAAAGGCTGCTCGATGAGGCGTTCTTCAGCGGACTCCGACCGGGTGCGACGTTCGTGAACGTCGGCCGCGGAACCGTCGTCGACGAGAGCGCCCTGGTGTCGGCTCTCGACGACGGCCGCATCGGGTTCGCGGCCCTCGACGTCGTGGCGGTGGAACCGCTGCCGGGTTCGAGTCCGCTGTGGGACTCGGAGCGCGTGCTCATCAGCCCGCACACTGCCGCGCTCACCGAGTCGGAGGAAGAGCGCATCGTCCGCCTCTTCGCCGACAACGCCCGGCGGCTGCTCGACGACGAGCCACTCCGGAACGTCGTCGACACGGTGGAGTTCTACTGATGGGGTTCGACACCGCGCGGTACCTGCGGCTGGTGGCGGCGTCCCCGGTCCTGGCGAGGAACATCGTGCAGGTGGTTTCGCTGGAGGGGCGGCATGTGCGCTACCTTGCCGAGCACGTCGGGCGCGAGCCGTTTGCCTCCACGGCGCGGCCGGGTGACGTCCGCGATGCGTCCACGACGGCCGTGGGCATCGCCGCCCTGGCCGGACTCGACGCTGACGCGGCTCGGACGGTGGTCGACGAGCTGCCCGAGGTCGACCGCGTGCGAACCCTCATGGCGGTCGAGCGCGCACGCGCTCGCGGGTACGCGCTGGACGCCGGCGCCGTACATCCGAGTGTGTTCGGTGTGGCGGTTCCGGTCCTCGACGTGCCCGGGCTGGCGGTCGGCGTGCCATTGGTCGAGGTCCTCCCCGCTGCGTGGCGGGAGGACTCCCGCCGCTACCAGGAGATCATCGCTGCACTGCGTGCTGCAGTCGGACTGCTTCCACAGTCCCGTTCCGTGACCCGCTGACGAACCGGAGGCACGGTGCGGTCCCGCACCGTGCCTCCGACCCGTCCTGATTCGCGTCAGAAACCCGCGTCATGCGACACCGGTCAGGAAGCGCGCGTCTCGGCCGCCGCACGGAAGCGCGCGGCCTCCTCGTCTTTCTCGACCTCGATCCGTGCGATCTCCTCGGCGCCCGCGAGCACCTCTTCTGCGCGTTCGAGTGGCACCACGATGAGTCCGTCTCCGTCGGCGGCGATGATGTCCCCGGCGGCGACCACGACGCCGCCGAGTGCGATGGGGGAGCCGATCGAGCCCGGTCCGTTCTTGAACGGACCGGCGGGCGAGACGCCACGACTCCAGACCGGGAACGCGAACCTGCGGATGACGTCGCGGTCGCGCGCCGACCCGTCGACGACCGCACCGACGGCGCCGAAGGCCTGGAAGCGCTGCGCGAGGTTGTCGCCCATCACGGCACGGTCTGTGTACCCGGCGGCGTTCACGGCGATGAAGTCCCCGGGCTGGATGCGGTCGAGGACCTCGATGAGGGCGAGGTTGTCGCCTGCGACGGACTGCACGGGCAGTGCCGAGCCGACCGCTGCCGCACCGTCCCACAGCGGGGTGATGCCGGAGTCGACGATCCCGATGCGGTCCATCGCGTCGCCGAGGTTGGCGACGGGGAACGCCCGGAAGCGATCGACCAACTCAGCCGGGGCGCGGCGGATGGTCGTGGCGGTGCGGATGGTGGAGGTCATCGTGGTTCTCGTTTCTCTGGACGTTCCGTTGGTCAGGGGTAGAGGCCGCGGTTGCGGTGCGCGTCGAGCACGCGGGCGACGGCGATCCGCATGGCGGCCTCGCGGAGGGTGCCGCCCCGTGCGCGCTGTTCGTCGGACACGGCGTCCCAGGCGCCGAGCATGCGGTCCCGCAACCGGGACTCCACGGTGTCGAGACTCCAGCGGTACGTCTGCTTCGCCTGCACCCACTCGAAGTAGGAGACGATCACACCGCCCGCGTTCGCGAGGATGTCCGGGACGACCAGGACGCCACGCGCGGCGAGCTCGGCGTCGGCCGCCGTCGTGACCGGACCGTTGGCGCCCTCGACGACGATCTCGGCACGGACGCGCTCGACATTGTCTCGGTGGATGACGCCCTCGACGGCCGCGGGCACGAGGAGTGTGACGTCGAGGCCGAGGAGGTCGTCGTGGTCCATGGGGTCGGCACCAGGGAAGCCGGCGACCGTGCCGTGGGCATCGACGTGACGGCCGAGTGCGTCGACATCGAGTCCGTCGGTGTGCACGACCGCGGCGTACTGGTCACTGACGGCCCGGACGCGCACCCCGGCCTCCGCGAGGAACCGGGCGGCGTGCCGGCCGACCTTACCGAAGCCCTGGACGGCTGCGGTGGCGGCGGTCGGGGCGACGCCGCGTCGGTCGAGCGCGGCGAGGGCGACGAGTGCGACGCCGCGGCTGGTGGAGGTGGCACGGCCGAGCGATCCGCCGAGCGCGATCGGCTTGCCGGTGACGACGCTCTGCACCGTGAACCCGTGGCTCACCGAGAACGTGTCCATCATCCAGGCCATGGTGCGCTCGTCGGTGCCGACGTCCGGCGCGGGGATGTCCCGATCCGGACCGATGACGGGCAGGATCTCGCTCGTGTACCGGCGGGTCACGCGTTCGATCTCGGCATCCGAGTACCGGCGCGGGTCGATCGCGACACCGCCCTTCGCGCCGCCGTACGGCAGGTCGACGAGCGCGCACTTCCAGGTCATCCACATGGCGAGCGCCCGCACCTCGTCGAGGTCGACCGACGGGGCGAACCGCACTCCGCCCTTCGCCGGTCCTCTGGTGAAGTTGTGCTGGACGCGGTAACCGCGGAACACCTCGACGGTGCCGTCGTCACGGCGCAGCGGCACCCCGACGGAGATCTCTCGTCGCGCCTGAGAGAGGAGCTGGACGGAGCCGTCATCGATCTCGAGGGACTCGGCGGCGGCGCGCAGCTGTTCGAGGGCGTTCCCGAGAGGAGCGTTGCCGGTGGATGCGTGCGGGGCGGTGATCGTCATGGATTCCTCCGCGGAAGATGTGAGAACTGATTCGCAGTTCGCTTCACAGTCTGCTCTAGGTGTCAGCCTCGATCAAGGGTCAGTGTGAGTTGCGGTGATGCCGAAACGCAACGGAAACATGCCTTTTACACACCTGTTCCTGGTTGGCATTGACCGCGCAGAACTGCGAGCCTATTCTCAACTACGAGTCAAGTCGCACTCACAGAAATCCGGCCATCGCCGTTCGGACGCCAGGAGGACACATGAACACGTCCCCGCGTCCGTCCGTGACCGATCTCGCCCGGCATTGACCGGGCGCTGTCGGCGTACCCGCGGAGGAGAGCGTCGCCGCCCGCCTTGTGGCGACTGCAACCGTTAGCTCCCACACTGATAGCAAGCCCGTCACGGGCTCATCCCGAGAGAAGATCACATGAGCGCAGCAGAACGGCTCGACACAACCCAGGTCGGCGTCCTGACGGCGGACGGCACAGTGGTACGCCGGGCCACCGTTGCCGGCGCCGTCGGCTCCTTCGTCGAGTGGTACGACTACGGCATCTACGGTTTGTTGACGACATACATCGCGTTGAGCCTGGTCGGCGGAGCCGAGTCCGGCGCGCTCCTCCTGACCAACGTCGGGTTCCTGGTCAGCTTCATCGCACGCCCTTTCGGTAGCGTCATCTGCGGTTACCTCGGCGACAGGATGGGGAGGAAGGCGCTCCTGTCGACCCTGCTCCTGCTGATCTCCGCGTCGACCCTCTGCATTGGGCTCATCCCGGCGCACAGCGTCATCGGGATCGCGGCGCCGGTCATCCTCATCGCGCTCCGCGTCCTGCAGGGTTTCTCCGCCGGTGGTGAAGTCGCCGGTGCGATGTCGTTCGTCGGCGAGTACGCCCGCGACGCCGCTCGCAACTTCTCGATGAGCTTCATCGCCGTCGGCTCGTTCTTCGCGCTCCTGTTCGGCAGTGCGTTCTCCGCGATCCTCATCACCACTCTCGGCGACGAGACCATGGAGTCGTGGGCGTGGCGCATCCCGTTCCTCTTTGCAGCACCGCTCGGGTACGTCGGGTTCTACATTCGCCGCCGGATGGAGGAAACTCCGCACTTCGAAGCACTCCGGGAGCGGAACGCGGTCACCCGCAACCCGCTCCGCGCCGCGTTCACCTCTCGACGTCACATCGCCGCGATCGTTCTGACGATCTTCCTGCCGGCGCTGAACGGCCCCGGCTACTACCTGCTCTTCGCGTACATGCCGACGTACCTCAAGACGCAGCTCGGCGAAGCGCACAACTTCACGCTGGTGCAGGGTCTGCTCGTCACAGCCTGTGCTCTCGTGGCGATCATCATCGCGATCCCACTGATGGCACGCCTGTCCGACCGTATCGGCCGGAAGCCGGTCCTCATCGGCTCCGCGATCGCCATGGCGGTTGTCTCGTACCCGATGTTCGTGCTCCTCGCCACTGGCCAGTTTGCTCTCGCGGCGCTCGGCGCCGTCGTGCTCGCCCTCGCGTTCTCAGGGCACGCTGCGGTCATCCACACTGTGCTCACCGAGATGTTCCCGACGACCGTCCGCTACAGCGCGTACAGCATCGGGTTCAGCCTGAGCACGATCATCTTCGGCGGTAGCGCACCGCTCGTGATGACCGCGATCATCAACGCGACCGGGAGCAGCCTCGTGCCGGCGTTCGCTTCGATCATCACAGCATTGATCACGCTGGTCAGCTGCCTCTTCCTCCGGGAGACCAAGGGCCAGCCGCTCCGCGTCGAGTGACCCCGCTCCGCCACGTTCCACCAGCACCACCAGAACCAGCACCACGAAGGAGGGCCACATGGCCACCGCATCCGTCGCCGTCGTCGCCGATCTCGGTGAGAGCTACGGCAACTACACCATCGGCGACGACGAGGCACTGCTCGGACTAGTCACCGCGTCCAACATTGCCTGCGGGTTCCACGCGGGTGACCCCCGGGTCATCGACCGGACGGTCGCGGAATGCGTGAAGCGCGGCATCGAGCTCGGAGCGCACCCCGGATACCCGGACCTCGTCGGCTTCGGCCGGCGGTTGATCGAGGCATCCGAGGAGGAGATCCGTACCGACGTGCTTTACCAGATCGGTGCACTCGACGCGTTCGCCCGCGTGCACGGCGGGACCATCAGCCACGTCGCGCCGCACGGCCGGATGGGCAGTATCGCGCAGACCGACGCGAAGCACGCGCGGGCGATCACCGACGCGATCGCCGCGTACGACCCGAGCTACATCGTGATCTGCCAGAACGGTCTGCTCGCCGAGGAGTCGCGGAAGCGCGACCTCCAGGTCGGCTACGTGTTCCTCGCCGACCGCGGGTACGGGGTTGACGGCATGCCCGTTGCCCGGTCGCACCCGGGTGGGCTCCTGCACGACCCGGAGGAGATTGGCCGGCGTGTCGTGCAGGTCGTGACAGAGGGCACCGTCGTGACCGTGGACGGCGAGACCGTTCCACTCGGGCATGATGCGGACGTCGTGCTGCTGCACGGCGACCACCCGGAGGTACTGGCGAACGGGACCGCGCTCCGCGCGGCACTGGACGGGTCCGGTGTCCGCGCTACGGGCCTTCAGGAGGTTCTCGCTGACAAGCGTGCGGCGGTCGCCGCGCGGTGACCGCTCTCGTCACCACACCGTTCGGCGACGCCGCCGTCATGATCGCCGGAGGGGGTGCGGACGTGCGAACGCGCGTCCGCACCCTCAGCCGGATGTTGGAGCGTAGGACACCGCACGGAGTCACGGATCTCGTGGCCGGACTCGACTCGCTGCTCGTCCGGTTCGACCCGCTGCGCACCACGGCTGAGAGTGTCATCGACATCGTCCAGTTGTTCGACGCCACGACGACGGCGGACGATGCGATCGAAGCGACGCCAGGACGGACCTTCACCATCCCGGTGGTGTTCGACTCCGGCGCTGGGCCCGATCTGGAACCAGTCGCGGCGGAACTCGACACTTCGGTGGACGAACTCGTCGCGACCATCACCGAGACCACCTTCGACGTCGTCCTCCTCGCAGCGGGCATGGCGCCGATGATGGAAGGCGGCCAATTCGTCCGGCCTGTTCGACGAGCGGCGCAGCCGCGCACGAACGTCCCGCCGGGGTCGATCATGGTCGCTGGCCAGAATGCAATCATCCAACCGTTCCCTGGACCGACCGGATGGCGAGTCGTCGGGCGAACGCCACACACGATCGTTGACATCGCCCGGACCGCCGCTGCCGCCGTTCTGCCGGGCGATCGCGTCCGGTACGTCGCGATCGACCGTGCGGATGCGCAACACCGTGACGGGACCTTCCTCACGCCAGACGGCGTGGTCGATGAGGTGCGCTCGTGAGCCGCACGGTACGGCTTGACGTCGTCGACGCCGGATGGCTCACGACCTACCAGGACAGCGGTCGTCGTGGTACCGAGCGTCTGGGGGTGCCGACCGGCGGGAGTGCCGACCAGCACGCAGCGTCCGTCGCGAACATCCTGGTCGGCAACGACCGGAACGCCGCGCTCTTCGAAGTGATGGGGGAGTTCTCGTTCGTTCCGTCCGAAGACGTCCTCGTAGCCGCGACCGGTGCCGTCCGGACTGTCCTGGTCGGCGACTACGTCGTGGACGTATGGGCACCGGTAGTGGTTCCCGCTGGGGTGGAGATCCGGTTCCTGCCGAGTACCGAAGGAGCGAGGAGCTACGTCGCCGTCGCCGGTCGGGTTCATGCGGAGACATTCCTCGGCAGTGTCGCACCCGACGCCCGCATGGGATTTGCCCAGCAGGTCTCCCACGGCGACGCGGTCTCCGTGACGACCGGGTTCTCCGGATTCAGGCAGCCACACTTCGACCACGCACTCTTTCGGCTCCCCGTCCCGATGCGCCGGCAGTCGAACGACGTTTGGTCGGTCGACCTGGTCGCCGGCCCGGATGCGGCCATCCCGGGCGTCCGCGAGTGGATCACAGCGTCCGAGTACCGCGTCACCGAGCGCTCGAACGCCGTCGGCGTTCGGCTAGACGGCCCGGTAGTGCACCCTGCCGACGACACCGAGATCGTGTCGCACGGGGTTCCAGTGGGGGCCGTCGAGGTACCGCACGGCGATGAGCTGATCGTCCTCGGCCGGTACCGAACCGTGACCGCCGGCTACCCGATCGTCGGGTTCGTAACGACCGCCACCCAACCCGTGCTCGGGCAAGTCACCCCGGGCCGCGCGGTGCGGTTCCGATGGGTCGATACCGAGTACGCGCGCCGTTCGCTCTGGGAACTCGAAGCCTCGTTGCAGGTGCTCGAGGATTCGGTGGCCGATGTGTTCGGAGCGGTCGATCTGCCGTTGCACCGACGCTGTGGTTGACCCGACACTCTCAAATGAGACACAATTCTCATATAAGCATTGGAGGTCTACGATGAGCACAACCACGTCGCGAGTGGCAGTCGTCACTGGCGCCGGCTCAGGCATGGGTCGTGGGACGGCACTCGCGATCGCCCGCGACGGCGGGATTGTTGCCCTCGTGGGTCGCCGTGCTGCACCGTTGGAAGCCGTGTCTCGCCAGATCGCAGCCGAGGGCGGCCGGTCCGTCGTCGTGATCGAGGACGTCGCCGCGGTCGGTGCTGCTGGTCGGATCGTGGAGGCAGTCCACGCAGCGGCCGGTCCGGTCGACCTGCTCGTGCATGCCGCCGGCAGTTCGAGCTCGGTCCAGAACGCCCGCTGGGTGGGTGAGGACGAGTGGCGCGAGGTCATCGACGTCAACCTCACCGCCGTGCACCTGCTCACCCAGGCACTGCTCGAAGACCTGCTCCGGCGAGGCGATGGCACCGTCATCACGATCTCATCCCTGGCTGCGATCACGCCCAACCTGCTGGGCGGCGCCGCCTACGGTGCCGCGAAGGCCGGCGTCAGGAACTACATGACGTTCTTGCACACGACGTTCCGCAACGACGGGCTGCGCGCCGTCACCGTACTCCCTGGTGAGGCAGACACCCCCATCCTCGACTCGCGAGCCCGGCCACCCGCGCCCGAGGAACGAATGAACATGCTCCGGCCCGAGGACGTCGCCGAAGCGATCCGACTCGTCGCGACACTGCCGGGCCGGGCTGTTGTGCAAGAACTGATCATCGCGCCGACTCGTCAACGGGACACCAGCATCGACCTCGAGATCAGCCGAAACACCGGCGCGCCAGAAGGTGTCGCCGACCGGAAGGACAGCGAATGACCATCACCAGCCCCACCGCGTTCCGAGCCGCGCAGTCGGTCCAGCGAGTCACGGCAGCCTCGCGCCGCGTCCAGCAGCCGCAGTCCTCCGGAGATCTCGTATCGCTCGCGATGGGCGAGCCCGATTTCGCAACACCACTCCAGGTCGTCGAAGCGGCAGCAACGGCGCTGCGAGCGGGCCGGACGCATTACTCGCCTCTCTACGGCGAGCCGGCACTGCGTTCCGCGCTCGCTGATCGGATCGGCGCCCTCGCCGACCGATCGATCGACACGAACGACATCCTCGTCACGCACGGCGGCACCGGCGGACTCACCGCTGCGATCCTCGCCATCGTGGATCCCGGCGACCGGGTCGTGATCCCCGATCCAACGTACTCGCTCTACGCGGACTTGATCAGCATGGCCGGAGGCATCGTCGTCCCGGTGCCGCTCCAGCCAGACCTGCACTGGGACCTCGACGCACTCGACGTGGCCCTCGTCGGCGCCAAGCTCTTCATCTTCTGCAACCCGGGCAACCCGACCGGCATCGTGCACAGCCGTGCCGAGCTCGAGCGGCTCGGTGCTGCGCTCGAGGGTACCGACACCATCGTGATCAGCGACGAGGCTTACGCAGATCTCACGTTCACCGGTGAGGCGTTCACTTCGACGCTCGAGGTCTCGTCGCTCGTCGACCGCACCGTGTACTGCCAGACGTTCTCGAAGAGCTACGCGATGACCGGCTGGCGCGTGGGGTACCTCTGGGGCCCGAACGCGATTATCGCGGCCGCCGCACGCGTGCACAACACCGCCAACGGGTCCATGAACACTGCTGTTCAGGACGCGGCGCTGGTCGCTCTGGAGAGTTGCGCAGACGACATCGCTCGGATGCGTGACGCGTACGGGCGTCGTCGCGCGCTGATGGCAGACGGGCTGGCCACGGTCCCGGGGCTCGACGTGAGCTCGCCGGAAGGCGCGTTCTACCTCTTCCCACGGTACGACCTCGATATCCCGAGCGTCGAAATCGTTGCACGGCTCCGGGATGCCGGGGTCGCCGTGCGACCCGGATCCGAGTTCGGTGCGGCAGGTGAGCACCACCTCCGGCTCTCGTACGCCGCATCGGACGACGCGATCAAGGCCGGTGTCGCACGACTCGCCACTGCGTTCGGCGCACTACGCTGAGCACGACGACGAGGAGAGCCGTGCGGAGCGACACTGAGCGCAATCGCGCACGCATCATCAAGGCCGCCTCGCGCTTGGCGGCCAAGCACGGCAATGCGATCCGAATGCAGGATGTCGCTGAGAAGGCCGAGGTGTCGACGGCGACGGCGTACCGGCACTTCGGCAGCGTCGACGACGCCCTCGCCGAGTTCCGATTCGGTGTCGGAGAGACGCTGCGGGAGTTCAGCATCGCCCGCGACGAGCATGGACTCGATTTGCTCGAGGTCGTGAGCGCACGGTGGATCGAACTCGTCATGAAACACGGCCGGGCGATGGTGCACACGCGCTCCGACGAGGGGTACCTCAAACGGCTCCGGTCCGGCGCGACCTACCTCACGGTGCAAGCCGACGCACTCGAACGGCCCATCCGTGAAGCAGTTGCCGAGGCAGGCATCGACGACCCAGGAGACCTCGGGCTCTTCTTCTGGAACGCACTCTTCGACCCGCGCGAGATATTCGACCTGCACCAAACCGTCGGGTTGACCGCCGACGAGATGGCACCTCGACTCGTGCGCACGCTCCTGGGGGCGCTCCGCGGCTGGGCGCCCGCCACCTGAGCAGACTCTCCCAAGCTGGGGTCGACCTTAGCGGCCTGACGCGCGCCTCGTCGCCGTGCGTCAGAAGCGAAGCAGCACCTTGCCCGACACGGACGCATCGGCGGCGGTCCGAAACGCTTCGAGCGCGTTTTCGACCGCGAATTCATGTGTCGCCACTGGGCCGATGATGAGCGTGTCGTCGGCCAGAGCCTCCAGCACCTCGCTGATCTCGTCCACGAAGCGGAACGAACCCCGCAGGTCGAGTTCCTTCGTGGTGGCGAGGGAGACCAGTGCCGGCTGCGGTCCGGTCGGCAGCAATCCGACCAGGACGACCGTCCCGCCGCGGGCAGCCCCTCGAACAGCCGACGCGAAACCGTGGTGGTTGCCTGAGGACTCAATGACGACGTCCGCCTCGATCGCGTCGATCGTTTCAGTGTCGGTAGCGTGCACGGTTCGGTCGGCACCGACTTCCCGTGCGATGCGC
Source organism: Curtobacterium sp. VKM Ac-2887 (assembly GCF_015350935.1). Lineage (NCBI taxonomy): Bacteria > Bacillati > Actinomycetota > Actinomycetes > Micrococcales > Microbacteriaceae > Curtobacterium > Curtobacterium sp. VKM Ac-2887. The sequence continues at coordinate 21,834 of NZ_JADKSB010000029.1, forward strand.
AATGGCAGTTCTTGGATGTCCACCGCGGTGATCTCAGCCGCTCCCGCGCGCCGGAGCGCTGCCACCGACAGTGCGCCGATCGGTCCCGCTCCGATGACGAGTGCGCATTTGCCAGCGACGTCGCCGGCGCGGCGAACACCGTGGAGCGCCACCGCCGCGGGTTCAGCCAGGGCGGCGTCGCGGAGCGAGAGCTTCCTCGGAAGCGGTCGTAGCATCCTTGTGGGAAGTGCGGTGTACCGGGCGAATCCTCCCTGCGCGTGCGGCAGGTGTGCGGCGCTGCCGAGGTAGGTCGTCCCGGGCGCGAGATTAGGCCGCGCCGACGGGTACCGGCCAGGCGCCGTACCGATGGTCGCGGGGTGCACAGCGACGGTGGCGCCGGCGACGGGGCCGCTGCCGTCGGCAGCGGCCGTAGTGACGGTACCGACGATCTCGTGCCCGAGGACCATGGGCTGGCGAAGAATCGATTCACCGACGGCGCCGTTCTTCCAGTAGTGCAGGTCGGAGCCGCAAATGCCGCCGTACGCGACGGTCACGACGGCTTCGTTCGCCCGAGGGAGGGGTAACGGGAGCTGCTCGACCCTGAGATCGCCCTTTCCATGGACGACGACGGCGGTGTTGATCCGCTGGGACCCGTTCGACATGCGCTGCTCCTGAACTTGCTCGGTACTCAAACGACGACCGTCATACCGCCGTCGACGAACACGACCTGGCCGTTGACGAAGTCGCTGCCGCTGGAAGCCAGCCAGACAGCTGGGCCGACCAGATCCTCGGTCGTGCCCCAGCGGTGCGCGGGGGTCCGGTCGAGGATCCACTCGTTGAACACGGTGTCGTCGACGAGGGCCTGCGTCATCTCGGTGTGGATGTATCCCGGCGCGAGTGCGTTGACCTGTATTCCCGAACACGCCCACTCGGCTGTCATCGCACGGGTGAGGTTCCGGATCCCGCCCTTCGCGGCTGTGTACGCCGCGATGGTGGGACGGGCGAGGTCGGTCTGCACGGACGCGATGTTGATTACCTTGCCGTGGCCGCGAGGGACCATGCGCCGCGCGACTTCCCGGCCGACGAGGAACGCCGCGGTCAGGTCCGTACGGACGACCCGCTCCCAGTCCTCCAGCTTGAGCTCGAGCATCGGTACGCGATGTTGCACCCCGGCGTTGTTGACGAGGACGCCGATGGGGCCAACCTTCTGCTCTATCTGCGCAATGCCCTCGATCACTGATTCTTCGTCGGTGATATCGAAGGCGACAGCGCTGACGCTCGCGATTCCGTGGAGCTCCGCAAACGTCGCGCGGGTGCGCTCGAGGCGCTCCGTGTCGCGACCATGGAGGACGACATGCGCTCCTGCTCGGAGGAGGCCATCCGCGATGCTCTGACCGATACCGCGGCTCGATCCGGTGACGAGGGCGATGCGACCAGTGAGGTCAAAGTGTGACACTGACGCGTGCGTTTCGGCGAGCACGAGATCCCGGATCGTATGCGCGACCTGGTCAGCCGGATCGTCGATGCGGACGGTGATGCCGCGCTCATCGTGGGTGAGTGCTTCGAGAACATCGAACTGGGCATCGAGCGGCGATGACGGCGAGTACTCATGTGGTCGACCTGCGAGCCGACCGGCGATCACGGACCGGGAGCCGGAGAGGTGCACGAAGATCACATCGGACCCCGCGACGGCCTCGCGGTCTCCGCGAGTGAGGGCTGACCACGCCAGGACGACTCCTCCGGTGGCGTCCTCGAGGATCTGGGCGAGCGTCGGGAGCCAGGGTGCACGGTCGTCGCGGAGAGAGGCCTCGGCAGACACCTTCGTCGTTGCTGCTGTGGAGTGCAGGTCGTCGGCGTCGACGAACGGCACGCGGAGAAGTTCGGCGAGCAGCGCGCCGACGGTGGACTTGCCAGCGCCGGACACCCCCATCAGCACGATCGGGGGAACGGTTCCGCGCATTGCGGCCTCCTTCAGCACTCATTCGACAAAATGAGAATCAAGTCTTAGTTTAGAACGGTACCGAGCCTGCTGCGTGGGTGCAAGTACTCAGCACGAAGCAGACCCCGATGGCGGACAGGACTGGCTGACCCCGACGTGAACTCGAAACCGACCCTTCTCTCCGCGTTGGTCGTACCCGACCAGGTGATCCCGTCCCCCCGCGGTGAGCTCCGTCTGCCGCCTGCGGCGACATCACGGGAAGCGCTCCGCGAGGGTTTGCGCGCCGCGATCGAACTCGGTGACCTCCCGTCGGGAAGCCGGTGGAAGAGTGGTAACGACCTTGCGACGGCGACAGGAATGGGACGGAGCACGGTCGGCGCGGCAGTCTCCGACCTCGTGTACGCAGGTTTCCTCGACCGGCAGGCGGGCGGGCGCAAGACCGTGAAACGGCGGCCCGTCGCGCCGCAGATCCACATTCGGCCTCGTGACCCAGTCCTCCTGGTCGAGCCCGTTCTCGAGTACGCCGCCTTGCTCGCGCTCTTTGAGGAACCGTCGGCGGAACGACTCTGGAAGCAGCACCTCGATGGTCGCTGTGTCGCGGAGGTGCGTCTGCACGGGGATCCGAGGTGGTGGTCGCCCCCGTCTCGGTGGTCTTGGGACGAGGCTCTGGGCCCTGGGCGCGGTGTGGAGCGAGTACACGTCGGTGTCGCTCAAGAGGCTGATAGCTCAGGGGCGGGATGGCTCGTCGTCCGCGCGGAGTTCCACAGCGCGGGGGGTCGGACCTCGCTCTCGATACGGCTCGCGCACGGCTTCTTCTCCGTCGACATCGCGTGACAGGCGGCTGGCGGGCGGCTCCACCTCCGGCAGGTCCATCTGCAGCGCATCCGTGCTGGTCCATCGACGGCATGCTCTCGAACCGCCCCGCGTCACGCCGAAGCAGCACGGCTTGAGCGCCCAGATCGGTCTCGAGTAGGCCCGCGCCGTGTTCTCCTCAGCGGTGTCTACGCCTCCGTTGGCGATGGCACCCGATCGTCTTCGTGGCGGCCGGGAGCGGTGACGCGCGGCCGGTTCTCCGCCTACTACCGGGCCCAGTACGGTGAGACACCGTCCGAGACCGCACACGCCGCCCGCGCCTAACTGCCGGCTTGGGGGCTCCAGCGAGTGCCCTGGAGTTGGGGCTGCCGGGGCAGAGGCGCAGACCAGTGTCGCGTCGAGTCCAGTGCGAGAGAACGACCGTTCCCCCTGTTTCGGGGATGGATCCGCGTGATGAGGGCTGTTTGACTCTGGTCATGAGCAGGTTCGGGTATCTGCTCCGCAGCTGAAACCGCGTTTGTGTGGTGTCGCTCCGGGATGTCTGGCCGCCTTCGGGTGGCGGCCAGACATGCCCCGTTCGGTCCGTCGCCGAAGCGGGGTCCTCTGTAGTGCCGACTTGTCCGCACATACGTGTGCGCGCACGCTTGGTGTGCGCCCCCTGTTCGGGTCAGGATGTGGCGTGTGCGGGATGTCGGCGGCGTATGGTGCGTGGCCGACATCCCGAACTTCTATCGGGGAACCGGACAGCAAGGTCCGCCGGCACCACGTCGGCCCTATGCTGTGCGGAGCGCTCCGCGGCAGTGATGCTTGCGTGACACTCGTTTCCCGTTCGAGAGACTTGCCTTTCCTGCCTTGAGGCTGGTGGGGGAGTGCGCTATCCCGGGGGTGGCGGGATGACCCGAACGTTCCACCACCCCCGGGAACCCACTTACCGCTGGCAGCGGCATGCCGGATCTATTTGAGCGTCAGCGCGGCCACCAGCAGCGTTGCCGTGACGGCGGCAAGGGTGCCGAGGAGGGCCCATTGCCAACAGTGCACGCGCAGGCTCCCGCGCGGCCGGCGAACGGGATCGGGCTTCCGCCGTCGAGAAGATGGGTGGCTCATCGGTTGCACGGTACGAGCCGTCGGTTCGTGCAGACTGTGTGGCAGCAGCTGGGGTTCCCGTTGCTAGCGGGGTGGGCTGCTACCTGATCCGGCAGCCCACCCCGCGGTTCGACCAACGGGGCGAAGGGAGACCGGCGTATGAGTGATGGTGACGTGACGCCGGCATCGCCTGGCGCGTTCTGCCTAGTACTACCGGGCCCGCGTCGAGTGGGAGGGTTCCTGCAGCAGCGGGTCGAGCAGCTCATCCGAGATGCCATCGCCGATGGTGTCTTTCTGGAGGGTGATCAGTTGCCGCCGTACCGGGTCGCTGCGGTGACGTCTGGGCTGAGCATTCACACGATCCTGAACGCGTATCGGGCATTGATCGCTGACGGTGTGGTGCGGTCGGTGCCCGGTGATGGCTACTTTATCGCCGGCCCTGTTCGTAACCGCGACTTCTTTACCCCACCGAACGAGCGACCGCCGGGGTGAGCCGCACGATGCGGGATCGACGGTCATTCGGGTCGGGTTCACGGGCGGCAAAGCCGCGTGCAGCGAGCCGGTCGATGGTCATGGTCGCCGCGGCACTGCTGACACCGAGCGCCTCCGCGAGGTCTGCTGCGCGCGCGGGGAAGCCGCCGGCTTCTCGCGCGGCGAGGAACTGCACCGTCTGGAAATCATTTGCCTTCAGGCCCATCCGAGCGCGTGCACGGTTCTGGAGCATCGTCTCCGCGACGCGAAGCCGGTTCACTGATTCCAGTAGCAGCACCCTGGCCGGAACCTGCACACCGTCCTCACCCATCAGGCCCTCCAACCCGCAGCTGCCGGCCGCATAGCGGCGGCCCATTCGCATGTCAGTGTGCCAGCCGAGGCCCGGACAGACGCCCGGGCTTCCCGCGCCCTGCAGGGAGCACGCGCCACGACGACGTATCCGTGCTGCGCAGAACCATGACCGTGTGAGGTTTGCTCGGCTTAAGACGTGAGGTGTGGGCGCCTGCCCGTGGTTCGGGTCAGGGGGCAGGCGCCCTCGCGCTACGACGTCCGCTGGTGCGC